>JBDHGR010000093.1:11088-18378 GCA_039589815.1 Gemmatimonadota bacterium
GGGGGGGTGGGCCCACCGGTTCCTCCCGGCTCCGAACCCGTCACTAGAGGCCGCCGCCAAAGGGGAGAATAGCCGGGGCGGTGGTAGGTAGCCAACGATTGGATGAAGTCCCCAACGGGGAAGTCCAAAGCCGGGCTCCCCCGATTGTTCACTCAGACCTAAACGCCCCAGCCGGATCGACCCGGGTCGCCCTTCTTGCCGGAAGAAAGGCCGCCAACCAGGCCGTTGCCGCCAGGCCCAATGCCACCCCGCCAAAGACCGCCGTGTCCATCACCTCCACCTCAAAAACCATGGACTCCAGCCACCTGCTCAGATACAGGGCAAGCACAAGACCGATCCCGATTCCGGCGCCAGCCATTGCCATAGCTTTCCCCATCACCATCCGCCGAACGTTGAGACCTTGGGCCCCGAGAGCCATTCGAATTCCGATCTCGTGGCTCCGCTGAGACACCAGATAGGAGAGCACCCCGTAAATCCCCAGGGCAGCCAGGGCCAGGGCCATAGCGGAAAACAGACTCATGAGAACCAGCGAGAACCGCTGGCTGGCCAGGTTGCCGCCCAGGATTTCCCCCATAGTCTGAGGCTTGAACAAAACAAGGTTTGGGTCCATAGCCTCCAATTCCTGCCGGATAATCCGCTGGACATTGTTGGAATCCCCGCGGAAAGCCACCACTTGGATAAGAGCCCAGTTCCGATCGTCTGCGAACTGCGGGTGGGGGATATAAGCTTTGGGAGAGAGTGCACCGAAAACATCGTGGGGGGTGTCCTCTACAACTCCGACCACCCTTCGGGGGGAGCCTGCGGCCAAAACAACCTGGCCCACAGCATCTTCTTCACCAAAGAGTAACTGGGCCAAGGCTTGGTTGATGACCGTCACGGAGTCCGCTTCCGCCAAGTCCTGTGGACCCAGTAGCCTACCTCGAATTAGGTCCACGCCCATGGCCTTGAAATAGTCACCTTCTACCATGCGCATATCAGCCCCCACATAGTCCCCCTCTCCCTCGCCCTCCCCATGACGGGCCACGCCCCAGCTATGATACCGGCCCTTTACAGGTAACCAGGATGTAGCCCCCACTTCTTCCACACCCGGTAAAGCCGCGATACGAGGGAAGGCCTCCTGGTAGAACCGGACCCGGTCCAATCCGGTGGGATATCGGGCATCAGGCAGGTGGACCTCAAAGGTGAGAACCCCCTCGGTGGCCACCCTCAGGTCCACATTCTGGATAGCCCGGAAGCTCCTGATCAGGATGCCCGACCCGACCAGGAGGATCAAAGCCACTGCCATCTCCGACACCACCAACAAAGACCGGATCCTCTGCTGGTGCTTCCCTCCTATACTACCTCGACCTTCATCACGAAGGCTTTTCGCCAGGTTGGCCCTTCGGACGCGAAGAAGTGGAACCAAGCCGAAAACCAGCCCCGTCAAAACAGAAACGACGGCGGTGAAGAGAAGAACAGTCCCATCCAAACCTATTTCTGCGACTCTCGGAAGTCCTTCGGGGCTCAGAACGGAAAGAAGCCGGACCCCTAGCCATGCGACAGCGATTCCCAGCGCTCCCCCTAGGGCCGCCAGAACCATTGACTCAGACAGGAGTTGTCCCACCAGATCTCCTTCCCCCGACCCAAGAGCCGACCGAATCGCCAACTCCTTCTCCCGGGCCACGGCCCGCACCAAGAAGAGATTCGCCACGTTCACGCAGGTGCTAAGGAGAACCAGGGCCACAGCTGCCATGAGGACCCACAAGGTCCCCCTCACCCTCCCTACCGCATCCTCATGGAGGGGGACGATCCGAGCCAGCCAAACGCCGTCCGCCGCCCACCCCTGTTCCTCGCCGATGGCCCGGGCCAGAACATCCATCCGTTCTTGGGCCTGAGCTAACGAAACTCCCGGGGCCAACCGTCCCAGAACGGATATGTAGTGATTCTGGCGGTGGTTGTAATCTCCTGGCCTCAGATCCTGAGGCGTCCATACCTCGACATCCCCGGCCCCGGGTCCACGAAAATGCCGAGGCATCACACCCAGAACTTCGTGGGCCTCACCGTCCAACACGATGGTTTTCCCCAGAACCTCCCGGTCCCCCCCAAACTGGCGTTGCCAGAGCCCGTGGCTGATGATGGCAAGGGCAAGATCATCTCTCTCCTCGTCCAGTGAGAGCCCCCGGCCAAGGACGGGGTCCACCCCGAGGATCGAAAAATACCCTGCGCTCACCCGCATCCTGATCACCCTCTCGGCACCCTCCTCCCCCGACAGATCCGATCCCAGCTCCCGGTAGTTGTAGAAAGCCGCCATGCTCTCGAACACCTCGGCCTGATCGCGCCAGTCGGTGAAGTCAGGGCCGGTGACGAAGCCGTGGGTGAATTCCCGTGCTCCTGTCTCCGCCGACTCCCATTCCTGGTAGATCCGCACCAGTTGGGATGGTTCCCTGTACGGCAGAGGCCTCAAGAGGACGGAGTTTAGCGCGGAGAAAACAGCAGTGTTGGCTCCAATTCCAAGAGCTAGTGTGAGGGTGACAACGGCTGAAAAGGCCGGGCGTTTGGCCAGGCCCCGGAAGGCGAGTCGAAGATTCCTCAGCGTTTTGTCCACGAAGCAAACTCTCCAGTGGATCTCGGGACTCTTAAGGTCCAGTGTCGGACGTGGTCCGGTTGGTCGACAGCTGCTCTTCAAATTAGACGCAAGAGAATGGGGATTTGGTTCGGACCGACCTTGGCAACCGCGCGCAGGTCGGCACTTTCGAGTTTCGCTTTTGAGTCATGCCCTGCCAAAAAAGAATCGCTAGCCCAACCCAACTGAACTCCCGTACCTTCGGTTGAAAGGCCGAACGGGAGGTTCCGGAAAACAGGAATTCAAAGGAGTCCATCGTGAGAGCCATCGAGCGTCGCTCATTTTTGAAGACGTCGTTTTCTAGCCTCGCTGCAGGAGGGCTTCTCACTGAGTTGGCCCGGGCACCCCTGGTGGCACAGGCCAACTCCGCGGCGGGCCTGTTGAGCCAAGAAGATGATTCGGAAGACTACTGGGAATTGGTCAAAGCCCAGTTCACCTTCGTTCCGGGCCTCCACTATTTCAACAACGCCTCTCTGGGTCCGTCCCCGGAGTTGGTGGCCGATGCCACGGAGAATTTCCGTCGGACCCTAGACGGGTTCCCATCCAAGTACATGTGGGGCGGTTGGAATACCGACAAGGAACAGGTCAGGGAGAAAGCGGCCCAGACCGTCGGCGCCTCGGCCGAGGAGATCGCTCTGATCCACAACACCACGGAGGGCATGAACGTCGTAGCGGCCAGCATGGACCTCGAGCCCGGGGACGAAGTCATCCTTGCGGACCACGAGCACACCAGCGGGACGATCCCGTGGAAATACTGGCAGGAGACCAAGGGTATCAAGCTCGTCCGACCGACGCTGCCCATACTCCCAGAGACCCCTGGTGAGATCGTCGACGTCTACCGCAACGCCATCACTCCACGCACAAAAGTGATCTCCATGTGCCATATGGTTAACACCAACGGGATGATCCTCCCGGTACGGGATGTCGTGGAGTTGGCCCGCCCCCAGAACATCCTGGTGGCTGTCGACGGTGCTCAGACTGCTGGAATGTTCCCCTTCGATCTGCACGACATGGGGTGCGACTATTTCGCGGCGAGTTCCCACAAATGGCTTTTCTCACCCAAGGGTGTCGGCGTCTTCTACGCACGGGAGGAATCTCAGCGACACCTCAAACCCCTCATCGTGGCCAGCGGATATGAGGATGAGTCGATCCGCCGGTTCGAGAACTACAACACGCGAAATCTACCGGAACTGCTGGGCCTGGGAGTTGCTTTCGACTTCCACGATCTGATCGGACCCGGGCGAAAGGGCGAACGCATCTACGACCTGAAACACTACTTCAGGGAGAAGATTTCAGACTCCCCGGCCTTCACAATCAAAACGCCGGCCTCGGATGAGTTGTCCTGTGGAATCACCACACTCGAGCTCGTCGGCCACCGGGTTATCCAGGTCGAGCGAAGGTTGGCGGAGGAGTACAACATCAACGTCCGCCCCATGTCCAACTTCGGCCTGAACGGTTTGCGGATCTCCCTCTCGGTTTTCAACACCAAAGAGGACGTTGATTACCTTGTGGGCGTCCTTGAAGAGATCGTTGCCAGACGACCATGACAGTGGGCCGGAGCCAGGAGGAGGCGGACCCCACCATCTGAAGGCCAAGAAGAAGGAGGGGCCCCCGGCGGGATTCTCTCCCGCCGCCTCGGCCCCTGTCTGCCAAAAGTGTTCCTTGCCCATTTCGCCGATCTCTTCCCATCTTGCCCCTCGGTGACTGACTTGTCTGGACCAGGAAACTCCCCCCCAGAAGGACCGTTCGAATGGAAGACCAGGAACGTCTGACCAAAGCTCTCGCCGACCGTTATCGGATCGAGCGGGAGATTGGCGCAGGCGGGATGGCAACGGTTTATCTTGCCCACGATCTGCGGCACGACCGGAATGTGGCCATCAAGGTTCTTCGCCCGGAGCTGGCTGCGGTCCTGGGTGCAGAGCGCTTTCTGGCTGAGATCAAGGTCACCGCGAACCTCCAACATCCCCACATCCTGCCTCTCCACGACTCGGGAGAGGCCGACGGCTTCCTGTTCTATGTGATGCCCTTCGTTGACGGGGAATCGCTGCGCGACCGACTGGAGAGAGAAACACAATTGTCGGTGGAAGACGCCCTCCAAATCACAGAGGAGGTCGCAGATGGATTGAGTTATGCACACCGCCTCGAGGTGATCCACCGGGATATCAAACCGGAGAACATCCTTCTGTCAGGTGGCCATGCTCTCATAGCGGATTTCGGCATCGCCCGAGCGGTGACAGAGGCGGGTGGATCTCGACTGACAGAGACCGGACTCAGTCTCGGAACCCCTCATTATATGAGCCCGGAACAGGCGAGCGGGGACCGGTACATCGACGCCCGGAGCGATCAGTACGCACTGGGTTGCGTGTCGTACGAGATGTTGGTGGGGGAACCTCCCCACACGGGACCGAACCCACAGGCCATTATCTCGAAGGTTTTGACACAACCAGCCCCCAGAGTGCGGGATTTGAGGGATCTCGTGCACCCGCAGGTGGACGCCGCCATTGGAAAGGCGCTGGCAAAATTGCCGGCAGACCGGTTCGCGACGGTTCGTCAGTTCGCCGCGGCCTTGCGGATCTCGGAGACGATGCCGTGGGAATCGCCCGGACGGACCGAGGGAACCGGTGAGGCAACCGTAGGGCCGCGGCCCTGGCCCACGGTGCTCGCCTGGAGTCTGGTAGGGGTCCTAGGTGTTTCGTTAATCGGACTCCAGCTTCTTCGATCCACAAACCCATCCTCGAGCCTCGAGGGTGTGGCCCGTCTTGCCCTGGGCCCCCACCCTGCAGATTCAATCTCTATCGGTGCGGGGGCTACGACGGTGAGTGGGGTCGAGACTGACGTGTTGGCCATTTCATCGGACGGGCGGCGCATCGCCTTTGTCGGCCGAGAAGCTGGTGAGACCACGACCCATATATACGTTCGCGAGCTCGGTCGGTTCGAGGCCCGTCGCCTCCCAGGAACTGAATCGGCGGCCTCCCCCTTCTTCAGGCCGGATGGTGAGTGGCTGGGATTCTACAGCTGGCAGGACCGGCGGTTGAAGACCATGCCAATCACCGGAAGCGTCCCACAGGTAGTATGCGAGTGCGACCCGATTGTCAGCGCCCACTGGGGACCGGACGACACGATCGTAATGGACAGCGAAGGGCTGCAGGGCCTGCGGATCGTTTCAGCATCGGGCGGCGATCCTGAGCAAATCACCTTCCCCGAACGTGACCTGGGAGACCGTGAGTACGCCTTCAATCACCCTCGTTTCTTACCCGACGGCCGCCACGTATTGGCAACTGCCTGGGGTGGCGGCGGCGCAACTCGGAGAGTTGCGTTGTTCTCGGTGGGGAGCGGCGAACGCACCACCCTTTTGGAGGAAGGGTGGGCTCCTGAGTACGTGGAGAGCGGACATGTCGTGTATCAACGGGAGAATCAACTCTGGGCCGTACCCTTCGACCTGGGGAGCCTGGAGATCACCGGTACGCCCGTGCCGGTAGTGGATTCGGTCTTCAGCGCTCCGTTTTCCACCCTCTATGGAATCTCATCCTCCGGCTCACTGGTGTTCGCGCCGGGGCCGGTGCCCGATGTACGGACGTCCCTCTATTTCGCGGGGCCATCGGGAGACCTTGAAAGGGTCTCTGTGGACGCAGGGGCGTGGACAACCTGGGGTCCGAAGTTGTCTCCGGACGGCACCCGTATTGTGTTTGCAGGCCCGGATCCGGCCGGTTTTTCCGGGGGGCAGGCGACCTCCAGGATCTGGATGCACGAGATCCCCACGGGCTCCACCCAGCCCATTACGGACTCCGGCCCGGGGGACTACTGGCCCATATGGACTCCGGATGGGCATTCGGTGGTTTTCACGTCCCTCCGGGGAGACGGCGGAGCAGACCTTTACCAGGTATCCGCCGATGATCCTGGTATTCCAGAAGTCCTGTACTCCGACGATGCTATCAAGCAAGCCCATTCCTGGCTTCCCGGGGGTGATGGCCTGATCTTCCAGCGGCAACCCGATCCTGAATCCGACTTTGACATATGGCTCCTTCGTCTGGGGGGCGACGGCACAGCCGTTTCCCTGGTGGAGGGCACCGGGAATGAGAACCACCCGGCCCTCTCCCCTGACGGTCGATGGCTCGCTTATACATCGGACCGGTCAGGACAATACGAAATCTATTTGCGCCCATATCCTGACCTGGATGGACTCCAAAAGATCTCGACCGCTGGAGGGATGGGGCCGCTCTGGCGATCGGATAGCCGGGAATTGTACTTCTATACATCTAATACCGAAGGGGCCAACGCCTTTTCATTCATGGGGGTAGCCCTTGACCCCGATCCGGGAATTCCGACGCCACTCTGGGAGAGTTCGTCGGTTTTCAGCCTAGGGTCGCCCTACGGAAGTGGGTACGATGTAACCCGTGATAGCCGACGGTTACTCGTGGCCATCAATGAGAAAGAGTACCCGTTGTTCCTTCCCGAGCTACGGATTGTATTCAACTGGTTCGAAGACCTGACCAGCAGGTTCGAAAGGTAAGGGGGCCCGGGGGTGCACATTCCTTCTCTCTTGAAACGCCTGAAAGAGCGGAAACTCGTCCAGTGGACCTTCGCGTATCTGGCCGGTGCTCTAATCTGCCTGGAGGGGTTCGACATAGTAGCCGAGCAGTTCCAGTGGGCTCTCTGGGTTCAGCAGGGAGTAACCGTCGCCCTGTTGT
>JBDHGR010000094.1:0-18447 GCA_039589815.1 Gemmatimonadota bacterium
TGAGCTTGCACCGCTCCGTGACCTCGATCCCCATCATGGCTTCCACGCTCATGACGTGAGCGCAGTTGTAGATCAGGGGAGCCAGATAGTCCATTCGGTCCGTGAGCGTGACGATCTGGTTGTAGGTCCGGTACTCCGCGAGTTTTTCGAAGGAGGAGTGGAGGTACCCGATGTGGGGCGTGCACTTCACCACCGTCTCCCCGTCCAACTCGCAGACCAACCGCAGCACACCGTGGGTGGCGGGGTGCTGGGGCCCGATGTTCACCAGCATGTTGTCGGATTCGATGTCCGGCTCGGGGAGGTCGATGGGGGCAAGGGGCCCCATGACGGGCCTCCCGTCCACTCCCATCTCCGGGTTTCGGCCGAGAGTGAACTCGACGGTTTTCTGGGCCATTAAATCGTATCCCGTTTCGTGCTCAAAGCTGGTCTGACGGAAACCCCTACTCGGTGGCTTCCACTCCCTTCCCCGACCCGCCGCCGCTCTCGGCTGGCGGCAATGCCTGGTGGTCCTCCACCTGTGGTAGTGCTTCGGGTTCGTCCACAGGTGGCAGGGCCTGGGATTCACCTCCGCGCTCGAGCTCGCTCTCGAAATAGTAGTGTTCCAGATCTTGGCTTAACGCTCGACGGGTCTGTTCGGCCCGGCTGAACCGGCCCCGAAGGGGGAAGTCCTTTCTGAGAGGGTGCCCTTCCGCGTAGTCCGGGGGCATGAGGATGCGCCGGAGATCGGGATGACCTTTGAAGGTGATTCCAAACAGATCGTAGACTTCCCGCTCCAGCCAATCTGCCGCCACCCAGAGACCGTATACCGAGTCGATCTCCAGAGCGTCCAGGGGCAGTTCACATTTCACCCTCAGTGCCTGCTTGTGGAAGAAGGAGAAGAGTTGGTAAACCACCTGAAGAGGCCGGCCCCCGCCGTAGTCGATGGCTGTTACGTCTCGAAGGAGGTCGTACTGTTGATCCGGATCGTCCCTGAGCCAGGTGAGAATCTCCAGGCTCCGATCCGGAGGAATAAAAACGATGTGTTGATCGGTGGCCACCAGCTCGTGGCGAAGGATTGCCTCGCCGAAGAGGTCCTGAAGAGCCAGCACCGAGGGATGGGCCTCGCTGGGGGAATCAAGCTTGACCAGGTCCGCGGTCACCTCGGAGGAGGGCTTCGGTCCCTCCACCACCGCGTCAAAGCTGGATCTATCATCAGCCATGGAAATGCCCTTTCTTCCCTTCTTCCCTACGGGATCCGGTCGTCGGGGCGGCTGATTGCGTCGGTCTGGACGAGGCCGCTCACGCGATTCTGTTTCGTGGAGTTCCCGAAGGGCCCAGAGAGGGAGGCGATCTCGTCTGAGTCGGCCCGGGGCTTGGCAACGGCCGCAGGATCTTCGGCCCGGAGAGCCGAATGCTGGTCCAGGCTCTCCTGCTTGATCTTTTCCTGGACCATCATGAGAGCGTAGATCAGACTCTCGGGCCGGGGCGGACAGCCGGGAACGTAAACATCCACCGGAACGATGGTGTCGATCCCCTGGACCATGGAGTAAACGTCGAAAACCCCGCCGGTGCTCGCGCACGCGCCCATGGACACGCACCACTTGGGCTGGGGCATCTGGTCCCAAATGCGGCGCAAAACAGGCGCAAACTTATAGGTCACCCGTCCCGCACAGATGAGGACATCGGCCTGCCTGGGGCTGAAGGACATTCGCTCCATCCCGAAGCGAGCCAGATCGAAATCGCTGGCATAGGAAGCCATCATCTCGATCCCGCAGCAAGCGGTCCCGAGGGGCATGGGCCAGAGGGAATTCCTTCGGGCCCAGTTCACCAGAAAATCGACTTTTGACGTCAGGAACGCAGGGGTGCCCTCCCCCAGGAGGCCGGGAGATTTCCCGATCACGGGAGGAGGTGCCTCGTCATTCAATCCCACTCAAGGCCTCCTTTTTTCCACTCGTAGAGAAGTCCAACCGCCAGAACGATGACAAAGAGGGTCACCGCCACAAAGGCGCTCCAACCCAACTCCTTGACCTCGACCGCCCAGGGGATCAAAAACACCGTCTCCAGGTCGAACACGATGAAGCTGATGGCAACCACATAGAACTTCACCGAGAACCGGGCCCGGGTATCACCCAAGGGGATCATCCCCGACTCATAGGGCATCTCCTTTTGGGGAGTTGGCCTCCGAGGGTTGAGGACGGATGAGACGGCAACAAAGCCGAGGGCGGCAACCGCCGACGCCGCGAAGAGGATCAAGAGAGGAACGTAGGATCCCGCCATGGGAAAGCCCTAAACGTGTGTGAAATCGGTCACTTTTCGAACGCCCGAATGTAGACGGGCCTTAGGAGAAGGTCAAGCAACAGCTTAGCCCCGGTCCGCTGGCGGAAACAGCAGGTTCCATGCCGTTTGCACGGGTGCATTCCCACCCCGTATCTTGCCCCCCTCCAACCTCCGGAATGGACCTTTTGACCCGTCCTGAGGCCACCTTGGCACCCCCGTAGTCGACCATGGTTTTATGAGCATCAAGAACGACCGCTGGATCCGCCGTATGGCGGAAGAAGAGAGGATGATCGAGCCGTTTCAGGGGAGTCAGGTCAAGGATGGGAACATCTCCTTCGGTCTCTCCTCCTATGGATACGACATCCGCGTTGCTCCGGAGTTCAAGGTCTTCACCAACGTTCATAACGTTGTCGTGGATCCCAAGAATTTTGATGCCCGTTCCTTCGTCGATGTCCATGCCAAGGAGTGCATCATCCCGCCCAACTCCTTCGCCCTGGCCCGAACCGAGGAATACTTCAGGATTCCCAGAGACATTCTGGTGGTCTGTCTGGGGAAGAGCACCTACGCTCGGTGCGGCATCATCGTGAACGTCACCCCCCTGGAACCGACCTGGTGTGGCTACCTCACCCTGGAGATCTCGAACACGACGCCGCTCCCGGCAAAAGTCTACGCCGGGGAGGGAATCGCTCAGCTGCTCTTTTTCCAGGGCGATGAGGAGCCGGAGGTGGCCTACGCCGACCGGAAGGGGAAATACATGGACCAACAGGGCGTGACGCTGCCGAAGCTGTAGCCAGGGGGAGACCCGCCCGTTCGTCACTTCCCTCGGCGGTCTCGCGTTGCGCCTTCGGCGGTCTCGCGTTGCGCCTTCGGCGGTCTCGCGTTGCGCCTTCGGCGGTCTCGCGTTGCGCCTTCGGCGGTCTCGCGTTTCAACTGATACGTTTTTGGTGGGCTTTGATGCCGCTCGGCTCAACTGATACGTTTTTGGTGGGCTTTGATGCCGCTCGGCTCAGCTGAAACGTTTTTGGTGGGCTTTGATGCCGCTCGGCTCAGCTGAAACGTTTTTGGTGGGCTTTGATGCCGCTCGGCTCAGCTGAAACGATTCTTCGTTAATGCGACTGGGTCGGTCAGAATAACGGCTCCTCAGGGAGGGGCCGTTTTCTCAACATCGTCACTCGGTGCACATGGGTTACGGCAAATTTGCGACAGAGTGGGGAGACAGAATCCGAAGTTGCCGTCCGAAAACCTCTCCGCCCCTCACCCCGGCAAACCCAGACGACGAATCAGCTCCTGGAATCTCGGGTCTGAACGCAGGGGCTCGTGCAGTGGACCCACCAGGTACGGTATCCAGCCGCCACCGTCTTGAAAGGCTCTTTCCAGCCAAAAGACGGACTGGTCATGGTCCCCGGCATAGAGGTATCTGAGAGAGACAGAAATAGCAGGCGGGCCTCCAGGATTCCCCACGCGCCCGGCCAACGCCTCCGCCAGGCGCCGTTGTGCACCCGGATAGCCCCCTCCCCTGTAACCGGCCTCCAATGCTGCTCGGACTTCCGGGTCGTTGGCGACGTCCTCCCGATCCAGGGCCAGAGCCTCCTCATACCGCCCTGTCTGGAATAGCGCCTGGTAGAGGGAATTCCTGGCAACCGGCGCGTCGGGCTGCAAAAACATTGTTTCACGGGCCGCGGCGATCGCTCGGTCATACTGCCCCACGAATGCGAGGGTGGCGACGTAGAAACTCAGAGTTTTGACGTTCAACGGATCGAGTTCAATGGCCCGTTCCGCGTTCTCAAGAGCCTCTTCGGAGCGGCCCATGATCATCAGGAAATGTGAGTAGCCTGCCAGAGCCTCCCCGTCGTTTCGGTTGATCTCCAACAGTCGATTCCACTCCAGCTCCGCGGCCGGCCAGTCCCAATCTCCGAAGGTCTGGATGCTGGCCAGTGCCCGATGTGCCTCCCATTCGGTCTCATCCAACGCCAGAGCTTGATTGATGGCCGTTCTCGCTTCTCGGAAAGCATAGGCGGGCGGAACGATCCCCATCTGCTGGCGAGCCATCCAGACCCTGGCGATCCCCGCATAGGCTGCGGCGTAGCTCGAGTCGATCTCCAGGGCCAGGTTGAAGTACCGCTCCGCAGTTACCAAGCCGCCATCGGTGAGGGCCAGCCGGGCCTGGGTGCCCTTCTGATAGGCCTCGTGGGCGGCGGGGTTGACGCTGCGGACGTTTGCCAAGCGGGCTTCTTCGGTAGGCAACAACGTCAAAGCCAGGGCCTCGGCCACCCCTCTGGCCACATCGGCCTGCAAAAAATTAATGCCGGACCTCTCACGGTCGAACGCCTTCCCCCAGAGCAGTTCTTGCCCCTGCACCCGGACGAGCTCGACGATGACACGAACCGAGTCGGCCTCCTGGCGGAAGCTCCCTGACAGGACCAGGTCTACACCCAACTCTCGGCCGATCTGATCCAGGGTTGTGCCGGTATTCTTGAACCGCATCACCGACACGTTTCCCTTCACAACAAGGCGCTCGGGATGCAGGACGCCGAGTTGCGTGGTCATTTCCTCCGTGAAACCGTCACTCAGGTGCTCCTTCTCCGGGTCCCCAGTGCGGTTCGCGAAGGGGAGCACCGCCAGCCTGATGGCGTCGCCGGCCCCTGCTGGATTCCCGGTGATTCTTCCCCGGAGGCCACCCCAATCCAGTCCAAGAACCACGGCAGAGATGACGGCCAGAACCATGCCTGGTGCTATCCAACGACGGCGGGCCAGTTGGTACCGCCAGGCGGTCCAGGGCGGGAGCGTGCCCGCCTGCACGGCCTCCAGTGCCCTCCGTAATTCCGCCACCTCTTGATAGCGCCTGCTAGGGTCCTTCTCCAGGCAGCGCTGGATGACCGCACCCAAATCTCCCGACACCTGGGGCGGAAGCGGCCGGGGTGCTTCGTTCAGGACGGCGTCACTTACCTCGAACCAGCTTCGGCCCGGGAACGGAAGTCCGCCCGCGACCATCTCGAATAGTGTCGCCCCCAGGGCCCAGACGTCGCTCCGGGCGTCAGCTTCCTGACCGCACAGCTGCTCTGGCGACATGTAGGCGAGCGTTCCCACAGGGGCGCCCTCCGAGGTCAGAGCCGTGTGCCCTCCTTCCCCGGTTCCACCCACGCCCGACGGAATCAACTGCTTCGCCACCCCGAAGTCCATCACTTTCGCATGGCCCGACGGGGTCAGCATGATGTTGCCGGGTTTGATATCCCGGTGGATTATCCCTTTGGCGTGGGCAGCCTCCAGCGCCTCCGCCACCTCGCTCGCGATTCTCAGAACATCCGCCTCTTCCAGGGACCTTTCCGCCAACCGCTCCTTCAGGGAGTGCCCCTCGACGTA
Organism: Gemmatimonadota bacterium; assembly: GCA_039589815.1. Classification (GTDB taxonomy): domain Bacteria; phylum Gemmatimonadota; class Gemmatimonadetes; order Longimicrobiales; family Gaopeijiaceae; genus JABDNZ01. The sequence goes on from JBDHGR010000094.1 coordinate 5,617, forward strand.
CTCCATGGCGAAGAAGCTCCTCCCGTCCCATTCCCCCACTTCGTTGATGTGACAGATGTAGGGGTGATCCAGGGCCGCGGCCGACCGTGCTTCCCTGAGGAGCCGCTTGTGAGCCGCGGCGTCCAGCTCCAGCTCAGAGGTGAGGAACTTCAGCGCCACCCTGCGGTGAAGCGAGGTGTCCTCGGCCAGGAACACTTCCCCCATGCCGCCCTGGCCGATCTTATCGAGGATTCGGTAGTGACCGAAGGTGCTGCCGATCATGGGAGGGTACCCCCAGAAAATGGCTTGGCTCGAGTGGAACGGTCCGTCCACCTCCGTTAGCCGCCAGGGAGCAAAATGATGCGGCGGTTAATAAGTGGGCAAGGATGGAGCGCGGAGCAATGGAGCGCGGAGCAGAACGAAGGTGCGCACCAGCTCATGCAACCAGGGTGCGGACTAAAAACCGTTGTGATCAAGGGGTTTTCAGGCGGGGTGTGCCGTTATTCCGCCGACGGAGCTCGAGGGTGCCCAAGGTTTGACAGGGGGAGACCCCCCGTCCGTATTCCGGGAGCAGGCCTCCAGAAGCGAAGCGGATGGCCAGCCTGCTAAGGGAGGGAGGGGTGGGCTTCCCGTCCCGCTCCGGGCGCTGCTCGAACGGGGACCCCGGAACAGCTGGATCCCTTCCAGCTCAACCGATTCCGAATAACTCGATATCGAACACCAGGGTCGCATTGCCCGGGATTGACCCCGGGGCACCGCCTGATCCGTACCCTAGATGGGGTGGGATCACCAACTTCCGCTTCCCTCCGACCCTCATCCCTGGGACCCCCTCCCGCCACCCGAGGATGACCTGGGACAGATTCAGGGTGACGGGGTCTCCGCCGATGGAGGAATCGAACTCGGTGCCATCGTGAAGCCAACCGGTATAGTGAACCGTGACCATGTCGCCTGAGACCGCTTCTTCGGCGTCACCGACGACGAGGTCCTGGAAATAGAGTCCGGAAGGGGTTTTGGTCATCTGTTGGAGATTCACACCCAGCTCGGGAGCGAAATCGAGCTCAGTGGGATCCTTCGGTTCGGTGGGTCCAGTGTCTACGCAAGCCCAGCCCCAAAAGAGAAAACCCGCGGCCAATACTCCCAAAAGAGAACGTTTCACGTTGGTCCTTCCCTGGATTCCTTGGTCTTCCCGGGTCCGAGGAGCGTTTCTCGGATCCCTCACTCACCCACGTTCAGAAGCTGTACCTCAAAAACCAGGGTGGCGTTCCCCGGCACGACGCCCGTGAGGCCTCTGGATCCATTAGCCCCATCATGGTAGTAGAGTCCCTCGGGAGCGAGGATCATCTGGTCCAGGTAGACCCCAACTCCGGAGCGAAGACTACATGCGCAGGATCCCCCGCCCCACCTCCCGCTCCACCGTTCGCGCACGACGAGAGCGCCGGGGCCAGCGCCGTGGCAGTCAGGATCCGGGAAGCCCCAACTGGGAAGAAGGAACGCAACAAGGGATTTCCCCTCTTCGGGGGCAATCTGGTCGGCTCCGGCACAGGCATTTGATGGGCCCTGCTGACCGGAGAACCCTACTCAACACCCAGGAGTTCCACGTTGAAAACCAAGGTCGAGTTGGGCGGAATCCCCGGACGCCCCTCCGGCCCATAGGCCATTTCGGGAGGGATCACCAGACGGCGCTTGCCCCCGACCCTCATACCTGCCACGCCCTCATCCCACCCGGCGATCACCTGGCCCCCGCCCAGGGGGAACACATAGGGTTCACCCCGGTCCACGCTCGAGTCGAACTTCTCCCCTCCCAGGAACCACCCCGTGTAGTGGACGGTTACGAGTTGCCCGGCCTCCGCCACCTGGCCCTCACCGACCTCGAGGTCCAGAACGAATAGGCCCGAGGCACTCTCCGTCATGGCCGACAAGTCGACCTCAGGAGCGAGGCTTTGCGCCGACTCAACGGCCGCATCGCCGTCCCCACCCCCGCATCCTGCCATGGCCAGGAAAGCGATTCCCCCGATCCAACTCTTCCAGGTCTTCATCCGTACCCTCCAGAAGTGAATGAACCTGCATCTTCCGGTCCTGATCCACCCTACCTCTCCACCGGGCCGGCAAAGGGCCGGCCCCCGCGGAAGCCGGCCCTGCAAGGGTCCCGGTCCTGATCCGACCCTCACCGTCATGGAAACCCCCTGGCCGAGCTCCAGATGGTCGGTCCTCTCAAACCGCGGTGATCTCGTAAGGTTTATGGGTAAGAGTGGCTTTCACAAGATCCCGATTCAGACGAGCGATGAAGTCCACACTGATCCCCTTGGGGCAGGCGTTCTCACAGGCCCCGTGGTTCGTACAGTTCCCGAACCCTTCGTCATCATGCACCCCGACCATATTCAATACCCGCTCGTTGCGCTCGGGCTGCCCCTGAGGCAGGAAACCAAGATGGCCCACCTTTGCCGACATGAAGAGCATGGCCGAGGCGTTGGGGCAGGCGGCCACACAGGCTCCACACCCAATGCAGATGGCCGCATCCATGGCCATGTCTGCATCGATCTTTTTGATGGGCGTAGCATTGGCGTCCTGTGCGCTCCCGGTTCTGACCGACACGTACCCTCCGGCCTCGATGATCCGGTCCATTGCGGTCCGGTCCACCACCAGGTCCTTGATGATGGGGAAGGCAGTGGCCCTCCAGGGCTCGACCCAGATCTCCTTCGCCCCCTTGATGTGTCGCATGTGGATCTGGCACGCCGTAGTCAGGCTCAGGGGTCCGTGGGGCACACCGTTGATCATGAGGCCACAGGTACCGCAAATGCCCTCCCGGCAGTCATGGTCGAAGGCAATGGGCTCCCTGCCCTGCTCGATGAGCTGCTCATTCACCAGGTCGAGCATTTCCAGGAAGGACATGTGCTCGCTGATGTTGTTGGCTGGAAGAGTCTCGAACCGGCCTTTGTCGTTGGGCCCGTTCTGCCGCCAAACGTGAAGTTTGAGATCCATTATTTGTAGCTCCTCGTGGAGAGGGGCACGTTATCGAAGGTCAACGGTTCCTTGTGAAGGGCCGGTTCCTCTCCAACTCCCTTGAACTCCCAAACCGACGAGAAGGCGAAGTTCTCGTCGTCCCGCTTCGCCTCTCCCTCTTCGTCCACATGCTCGATCCGATAGTGCGCGCCACAGGACTCATCCCTGTAGAGGGCGTCGTAGCACATGACTTCCGCGAACTCCATGAAGTCGGCTACCCTGCCGGCCTTCTCCAGGGACTGGTTGAACGATTCTCCGTTCCCCAGGACCCTGACGTCCTGCCAGTACTCATCCCGTAGTACCTTGATCTTATCGATGGCACCCTTGAGGCCTTCGGCATCCCGAGACATTCCGCAGTTGTCCCACATCACCTTCCCGAGCTTTCGGTGGAAGGTATCGACCGAGGTCTTCCCACCCACGGCCAAAAGGCGATCCATCTTCTCCTTCACGGCCCTCTCGGCATCCTTGCACGCGGCGTGATCGGTTGACGTGTCGCCGGGGTCCACTCGGGCCAGCCAATCACCGATGGTCAGTGGCATGACGAAGTAGCCATCGGCCATGCCCTGCATAAGGGCTGACGCGCCAAGGCGGTTGGCCCCGTGATCGGAGAAGTTGGCCTCCCCGGTTGCGAAGAGCCCCGGGACGGTGGTCTGGAGATTGTAGTCCACCCAGAGGCCACCCATGGTGTAGTGGGGGGCCGGGTAGATCCTCATGGGGACCTTGTAGGGATCCTCGCCGGTGATCTTCTCATACATGGAGAAGAGGTTCCCGTATCGCTCCCTGATGGCCCCCTCTCCTAATCGGTTGATGGCATCCTTGAAGTCCAGGTAGACTCCGTTCCTCAGCTCCCCGACGCCGTGCCCGGTATCCACCATCTCCTTGGCCCGGCGGGATGAGATATCCCGGGGACTCAGATTCCCAAAGGACGGATAGAAGCGCTCCAGGTAGTAATCCCTCTCGGTTTCGGGAATGTCCCCGGCTGCCCGTCCGTCGCCCTCTTTGGCCGGCACCCAGATACGCCCGTCGTTCCGCAGGGACTCGCTCATGAGCGTGAGCTTGGATTGTTCCTCACCTGACGGGGGGATGCACGTGGGGTGGATCTGTGTGAAGCAGGGGTTGGCAAAGCCGGCGCCTTTTCGATGGGCCCGCCACGCTGCCGTGACGTTGCATCCCTTGGCGTTGGTGGAGAGGTAGAAAACGTTGGAATACCCCCCGGTTGCCAACACCACCGCATCCGCCGTATCGGAGTAGATCCGTCCGCTCACCAGGTCACGAATCACCACTCCCTTGGCTACTCCGTCGACCAAGACTACATCCATCATCTCATGACGGGAAAAGACTTTAACGTTCCCGGAATGAACCTGTTTCTGAAGGGCCTGGTAACATCCCAGCAGGAGTTGCTGGCCCGTTTGCCCCCGGGCATAGAAGGTCCGGGAAACCTGGGCACCACCAAAGGAACGATTGGCCAGGAGGCCACCGTATTCCCGGGCGAACGGGACCCCCTGAGCCACGGACTGGTCGATGATGTTCAGGCTCACCTCGGCCAGCCTGTACACATTGGACTCCCTGGACCGGAAGTCCCCACCCTTCACCGTGTCATAGAAGAGCCGGAAGATGCTGTCGCCGTCGTTCTGATAGTTCTTGGCGGCGTTGATGCCGCCCTGGGCGGCAATGGAGTGGGCTCTCCGGGCTGAATCGTTGTACGTATAAACCCGGACGTTGTAGCCCAGCTCCCCCATGGTGGCGGCCGCCCCCGCCCCGGCTAGCCCGGACCCGATCACAATAACGTTGTACTTCCGCTTGTTGGCCGGGTTCACCAGCTTCATCTCGAACTGGTGCTTGGTCCAGTGCTGATCGATGGGGCCGGATGGAATCTTTGCGTTGAGCTCCATATCCCCAGAAACCTCCACTCGTATACGTTGGGTTCCGTCTCCGGAACCTCTAGATCGTCAGGAATCCCGCCATCACCCCAACCGGAACCGTCAGGAATCCGGCGAAGAGAAGGAGAGCCAGAACCAGGGCCAGCGGCCGCCGGAATGCGTTGTACTTCGGATGGTTCGCTCCGACCGTCTGGAAGGCGCTCCAGAGCCCGTGGTAGAGGTGGAACGTCACCATGATCAGTGCCAGGACGTAGAAAGCGACCACCAAGGGACTCCGGAATCCGATGATCACGTTCTGGTAAGCCTCCCCATGAACGAACTCTGGATGGGCCGTCCCGATGGTGAAGTGGAACAGGTGGTAGACGACGAAGGTGATGATGATCACCCCACCCCAGCGCATGGTCCGAGAAGCATAGGCGAAAGAGAGGGATTCCTCCTTCGTGTACTTGCTTCCGCGGGCATTTCTGCTCTGAGTGTACACCTGCCACGCCGAGAGCATGTGGAGGCCCACACAGCCCAACAGCACGATCCTGAAGAGCCACAGGCCCGCCATATGGGGAAGGATAGGGTACCCAACCTCCCTAGGATAGGGTACCCAACCTCCCTCAGGAACTCGGCGTAGTGATTGAAGGAGTCGGCACCCATGTACATCTTCAGGTTCCCGACCATATGGGCCACTAAAAAGCCGATCAGGATAAATCCCGACACGGCCATGTAGAATTTCTTCCCCACCGACGTGCGGTAGAGACTTATGACCCGACGCATCGTATCTCCCGGTGCTCAGGTAGCCTTGAAGGGGGGGTGGCTCCGGGTGAACCGGAGCCACCCCACTGGTCTGCTTCGATGGCTAACGCACGATTCGTGCTAGAGACGGATCGCCGCCGCCAAATGCATCTCCACAGAAGCGCAGACTAGAAGCGCAGTCTAGAAGCGCAGTCTAGAAGCGCAGGTTAGTAGTCCAGGTTGGCGAGCTCTTCCATCGTGTTCTTGACGGCATTCATGCTGTTGTTCAGCGCCGCGGCCTCGTCGTCGGAGAGGGGCACTTCGATGATCCCCTCCATACCACCCTTCCCAAGTTTGCAGGGCACGCCGATGAAGAGCCCTTCCTGGCCGTACTCACCCTGGAGGTAACAGGAGCAGGGGAAGATCCGCTTCTTGTCCTTGACGATCGCTTCGGCCATCTGGACGGCACCTGCCGCCGGAGCATAGTAGGCGCTTCCCGTCTTCAGGTATCCCACGATCTCGCCGCCACCCTTCCGGGTCCGGGTGATTATGGGATCCAGCGTTTCCTGATCAAGGAAGAAAGTGAGGGGGATACCGCTGACGGAGGCATAGCTCACCAGGGGCACCATGCTATCGCCATGGCCACCCAACACGAGGGCTTGGATGTCCTCGACGCTCACGTCCATCTCGAGAGCCAGGAAGGAGCGGAACCGTGCGGTGTCCAGGATTCCGGCCATGCCGAAGACACGCTCCCGGGGGAATCCGGAGTTTTCGAAAGCCACGTAGGCCATCACGTCCAACGGATTCGACACCACGATGATGATGGAGTCCGGCGCGTACTTCTTCATGTTCTCGGCGCAAGACTTCACGATCCCGGCATTGATCTTCAGGAGGTCCTCCCGGTCCATACCGGGTTTCCGCGCTACGCCGGCGGTCAGGATGAAGATGTCTGTGCCGGTAGTATCGGCCCAGTCGTTGGTGCCCCTCACCCGGGTGTCGAAACCCAGGACGGGTGCGGCCTCCCATTGGTCCAGGCCCTTCCCAATGGGAACACCCTCGAGGATGTCCAGAAGGATGACCTCTTTGGCCAGTTCTTGCTGGCTCGCCAGGAGTGAGCAGCTCTCACCCACATGGCCACCGCCGATTACCGTAATCTTGTTAACCATAACGTTCCCCAGAGTACGCAGGAATGGAATAAACACGGGTGCTCTCGCGAGAACCTACCGGGGCCCAGGGGGGGTGTCAACGGAGGGAAAGGGGTTTGCGTGAAAAAAGTCACCCACCGGTTTGCGAGAGGGCGATGAGGCCGCCGGATCCCGCGTCGCTGCCCTGAACCAGATCGTGCCGTTCGGGTTTGATACGGAGGGTCTCTTCGATGAGGGGGACGAGGTCTTCGCCGGCTCGGAGAGGGTTTCGGAGGTCGGTCTGAAGCTCCCCGAAGAGGCAGGGACGTAGCTGGCCATCGGCGGTAAGGCGTAGGCGGTTGCAGTCGTCGCAAAAGTTATGACTCATGGGGGTAATCACTCCCACCGTACCCTTTGCGCCCGGAAAGCGGAAGTACGCAGCCGGCCCGTTCCCTTCGGGCCCCGTCACGGGCTCGAGATCACCGAGTTCCCGGAGGCGATCCAGAGCTTCCTGACAGGAGAAGAAATCCTTCGCGCTGAGCTCCAGATTAGACGTGGTGGGCATGATCTCGATGAACCGGATGTGCCACGGACGGCCCATGGTGGCGTCGGCGAACTCGAGGATCTCGTCGTCGTTTTTTCCTCGAATCAGAACAACGTTGATCTTGATGGGCTCCAGACCGGCCCTTTCGGCAGCATTCAAACCCGAGAGGACCCGGTCAAAGGTTCCCTCCCGACGGGCCAGGCCATCCACCCGGTCCCTTCGGAACGAGTCCAACGAGATGTTCACCCGGGTGGCACCCGCCTCCTTGAGGGGCCCGGCCAGCTTGTCCAGAAGGACTCCGTTCGTGGAGATGGCCAGATCCTGAATTCCCGGCACAGAAGCGATCAGGTCCACCAGGCGGGGGAGGTCCTTCCGAATCAGCGGCTCTCCACCCGTTAACCGGACCCTCCTGAGGCCGAGGGGAGCCATGGCCGCGACAACGTCCCGGATCTCCTCGTACGTGAGGAGTTGTTCCTTTTTGAGCCACGGGAGGCCCTCCTCCGGCATGCAGTAGACGCACCGGAGATTACACTTGTCGGTGACGGAAATCCTGAGGTATTCCACCCTCCGGCCAAAGGAGTCCGACAGGGTCCGGCTCTGGCCGTGAACACTCCCGCTCAAGTCCCTTCACCCCCCTTCCTGATCCCCGCTTCGGCTTCCGTGGTCCCTCCCGCCCGGTCGGCGTCCTGGGGGAGGGCATCGGTCCCGACCCAATGGGTTTCCCCGTCCAGGTAGTGCTCCCTCTTCCATACTGGGAGACGCTGTTTCAGCTCCTCGATGATGTAACGGGACGCTCCGTAGGCCTCCTCCCGATGAGGGGTGGCCACGGCGATCGCGGTGCTCACGTCCCCTACCTGAAGCTCGCCAATCCTGTGACGCACGGTAATCCGGTCCGTACCGAACCGGTGGGAGGCTTCCGAAGCGATCACGGCCAGGGTGCGCTCGGCCATGCCCTGGTAAACCTCGTAGTCGAGTCCCGATACCGCCCTTCCCCGGTTATGGTCCCGGACCACACCCAGGAAGAGAAGACAGGCACCGTCCTTCGGACTGCTGAGGCCCTCCAGGACCTCTTCCGGTCGGATGGGTTCGGTGACGATGCCAGTGTTCATCACCGTCACCCTCCCGCCACCGGAGGGATGAAGGCTACCACGTCACCGTCCGCCAGGACCCTGTCGTCAGAGGCATACTCCTCATTCACCGCCACAGCGGGATAAGGCGGCAGGTCTCCGAAACGGTCGCCCCGGCCCCTGAGATCGACCACCATCCCGGCTACATCCGTGCCTTCGGGGAGAGAAAGGATCATCTCTCCAGTACCCAGGAGGTCCCGGTAGGATGCGAAGAAGAGGATTCGAATCTGCATAGATACAAAAAAAAGGGAGGGCGGAAGGCCCTCCCGGTTACGGTAGGTCTCAGGATCGCCTACGTCAACGGAAAATGCGGCCTCCGGGGCCTCCACCCTCGAGGGGTATTCCAGCCCCGATGCCTCCGCCCCGCCCTCCGCCTTGGCGCATTTGTTGGATCCGCTGGCCCAGATTCTCCCTCAAGCGGTAGAAACGCACGAGCTCCACCGGATTCATGACCCTCAGGAATTCTTCCTGTTCCCGCTTATAGAGGTCCAACTCCCTCTGTTGGATCTCCAACATTTCCTGAAGGAGGGCGGTTGCATCCTCCTCCCCCAGATCCTGGAGGGCGGGGTCGCGCAGCCGATGGCGAAGGGAGGCCTGGGCCCGGTTCAGGACCATTCGTTCCTGCTGGAAAGACCGCATGATTCCCCGCAGGCCCTCCATTTGTGCCTGATCCCACCCCAACTGGGTCTGGATGGAGCGCTGGAACCCCTGTTGCAGGCGCCGCTCCAACTCCAGCCTTTGGCGCTGCCCCCCCCGCGGAGGGGTCACCTGAGCCGACAGGAGGACGGGCGCAAGTGTCAGGACGCTGGCCATCGCCAGCGTCGGGAATACCTTCAACATCATCCCTCCAACTCCTCGAGAAGGGCCTGCAGGTCTTCGTCGGAGAGCCCGTCGAAAACCGGCGCGCCGGCCACTATGCCATCATCCCATAACCAGGACTCGGGCAAGGGTTCCTGAGACGCCACCACGATGGGGTCCTGGACGATTTCCGGGTCCCCCTGGTTCCAGATCAAACGGGTCCCGAGAGCGAGGATCACCATGGCAGCCGCGGAGAGGACCCAAGCAGGAGACCACCTCCGCCGACCGATGACTGGCTGTGCCGCATCCGACCTGGAAGAGACCCCGTCAATCGATGGGTCCGCGGCCTCCTCGAACTCACCACGGATCCTTGCATGGATCCTGGCCTCCAGCTCCGGCGGAACCTCAGGTCGGCCGCTCCTCACGGCCTGGATCAGAAAAAGCTCCCTCTGACAGTCCGGACAAGACCGGAGATGAGCCTCCACCGGGTCACCCTCTTCGGCAGGAGAAGACCCAACAGCCCTTTCCGGCAAAAGGTCACGGACGATCTCGCAGTCTGGCCCTTTCATCCCGACATCTCCTTGAGGCGCCGAATGCCATGGTGATAATTCACCCGTGCTGCTCCTTCACTCGATCCGATGATGGCTCCGATTTCCCGAAAACTCAGGCCTTCAAAGATCCTCAACGTGACCGCCTGTTTTTGCTTTTCCGGAAGCTGGGAGAGAAGCTCCTTCACGCGTCTGGATTCCTCTTCCCTCTCCATGGTCTCATCGACGGGGGTCTCCTTCGAGGAGACCGGTGCCACCGAATCGAGAGCGAGTTCCTTCCTCCGGCCGGCTTTCCTGAGAACCCCCCGGGCCTCGTTCGCCGTGATCGCAAGAACCCAGGTCTTGAAGGAAGCGTCTCCCCTGAATCCATCCAAACCCCTGAACGCTTTGATGAACGTCTCCTGGGTAGCATCCGACGCGGCGTCTTCGTCGCTCAGGATTCCCAGGGCTGTTCGAAACACGCTGCCGTGGTGCCGGGAGACCAGCTCATCCATGGCCTCAAGATCCCCGTCCCGGGCCCGAGCCACCAATACCTCGTCTGGTGGTTGGCCCGTCTGTGCCGAGGCAGGCTTCGTTGGGAGCGTTTCCTTCACCGTTATTCCTGACGCCTCACGCCCTGGATTCGTTAAAAAGAAAGAGCCGGAGGCTCGACAAGCCCCGGCTCCAGCTTCAACCCCTCTAGAGTCCGGATAGGCCGAGGAGGGCCGATGTCGGCCAGCCACGACCAGCCCCGGGATAGAACTCAGTACGGAAAGACTCTGTCCAGGCCAGCCACCCTCGCCCTCAAGTGTTTGGACGGCTTGAAGACCGGGACCGAACGGGAAGGAACCTCCACCGGATCTCCGGTCCGAGGGTTCCGGGCCATCCGGGATTTCCGACTCCGAACCTTGAAGGTCCCGAATCCACGGATCTCGATGTTCTCACCCTCGGCCAACGCCAGTTTGACGGCGTTCAGAAACCCGTCAACGACCAGGGCGCAGTCCTTCTTCGTGATTCCTGGGCCAATCGCGTCTGCGACCTGCTCCACTAGGTCCGCTTTGGTCATCCATTCCTCCAGGAGGGGACCAGCCCTCCGATACCGCCAGGGAAAGAGGTCAGAAGCCGGCCCGTATGAGCCCGTCACCTCCATCTAAGTCCATCGCCAGGATGGGTTAAGGTCCATCCAGCCACACGAGGGGGAGGACGGTAACGTCCGGTTCCCCGAAACGTCAAGCCTCTCAGGCGTATCGTTTCCGAAGAAGTGTCCCTCCTCCGGGGGGTTCGAGTTCAGGAAAGGGTCCGACGTTCCTCCATCAATTGAAGAAACTGCCGAAACAGATACCGACTGTCGTGGGGGCCCGGAGCTGCTTCAGGGTGGTATTGGACCGAGAAAACCGGGCGTTCCTTATGGGCAATACCCTCCACCGTGCCGTCGTAGAGGTTCATGTGTGTGAGCCGGAGTTCCGGGGCACCTCGAATCTCCCCTTCCTTGGTTTTTTCCACGGCGAAGCCATGGTTCTGGGCGGTGATCTCGACCGCCCCACCGTCCAGGTTCCTGACGGGGTGATTTCCGCCGTGGTGCCCGAAGGGGAGTTTGAAGGTCCGGGCACCAAAGGCCCTGGCAATCAACTGATGGCCAAGACAGATCCCGAACACGGGGATTCCCATCGCAGATAGCTCCAGGATGGCGCTTTCAGCCATCTCTACCGCCGCTGGATCTCCAGGACCATTGGAGACGAACAGCCCGTCGGGTTTCTCCTTTCGGATCGTTTCTGCCGGGGTGTCCGCCGGCAGCACCGATACCCGACATCCTAGCTCTGCCATGAGCTTGGGAGAGTGGGCTTTCACCCCAAAATCGAATGCAAGAACGTGGAAGCGTTCCTGACCCTCCGCGGGCACCTCGTACCGGTTCTCCGTGGAAACTCCACAGGCCAGGTCCAACCCTTCCATTCGGGGGTGGGCCAGGATCCTCTCCATCACCTCTTCCGGGGCTTTGGCGTCCGGCGAGATGGCTCCCCGCATCGCCCCCTCGGCCCTGATGTGTCGGGTGAGGGCACGGGTATCCACCCCGGCAATCCCCACCACACCGTGTGCCTCCAGGTACCCGTGAAGACCGGCCTCACCCCGCCAGGAAGAGTATATTCGAGAACCCTCCCTGACCACGAACCCGGCTACCTGGGGCCTCTCCGACTCACTGTCCTGCCGGTTCACCCCGTAGTTCCCGATGAGGGGGTAGGTCATGGTTACGAGTTGGCCCGTGTAGGATGGATCCGTGAGGATCTCCTGATAGCCGGACATGGACGTATTAAAAACGACCTCGCCCAAAGTAAGGCCCGGAGCTCCAAAAGCCGTACCCGGGAAGCGCCGCCCATCCTCCAGGAGGAGATAGGCCGGTGTGGATGAGGAAAACGGGGTCACGAGGCACCGGATTAAGAGGGATTCGTCGGCGCCAATCTAGGTGCCCCTCCCTGGTCGTCAAGGCGGGGCCCGTCCTATGTTCCTTCCGAACTTCAAAGCAACCCCGCTCCGATCCGGAGCGGTGAACCCCGAGAACCACCTCCATGTCAGAATCACCGAAGGTACTCATTCACGCAGACGAATCCTGCCTGGGAAACCAGTTCCAAGGGCGGGCAAACCCGGGGGGAGCGGCCGGTCTGGTGGAGTATTGGAGAGACGGGAAATGGGAACGACGTGACTTCTGGAGATCGGAACCAGCCACTACCAACAACCGGATGGCGATCCGGAGCGGGATCGAAGGCCTTTCCCTGCTGAGGCGCCCGTGTTCGGTCCGATTTGTCTCGGACAGCCAGTACCTGGTTCGGGGGATGAACGAGTGGGTGCCGGGGTGGAAAGCCAGGGGCTGGAGGAGGAAAGGCGGTCCACCCGAAAACCTGGATCTCTGGCGGGAGTTGGACCGGGTGGTGGCTCGGCATGGTGTGGAGTGGACCTGGGTCAGGGGCCATACCGGGCACCCGCGTAACGAATACGCCAACCACCTGGCGACCCGGGCCGCAAACGACCAGACATCTTCTGCCGGTCTCGTCGACTCGGGGTTTGTGAGCTGGTTGGAAAAGCAGAGAGGGGACCGGGATCGGTACCTGGACTTCTTCGAGGACCTGCCGCCCGGAG
>JBDHGR010000095.1:0-10883 GCA_039589815.1 Gemmatimonadota bacterium
CGGTTTCCTTCACTACCTCCAGGTGAATCCATGGCTCGTTTGGAACCCGGAACCCCGAGGCGGCCACGACGGTCACTTTCAGACTGTAACGTTTGGCGACCTTATATACCTCGTCCTTCACCGGACACGAGTCGCCGTCGACGTAGATATGAAGCATCGGTTAGAAGGATGTTGTAGTTCATCGCTTTGGTGAAAGAGACGCACAGTCTACGGGCTACGCGCGGAAGGGGGAAGGCTTCCGCTGACAGCTATTCGAGGCCCAGGAAAGCTCGTAGCAGGATGATGTTCTGTGGGGACCCGGAGAACAGATCACTCGGAAAGCGCGACCGGTCTAGAATCTCTCGGTATATGCTGGACTGCTGATACCGGTTCAGGTGAAGGCCTGCCTGGAACATCAAACGAAGGTTTCGATCCCGGTTGATCTCACTACCAGCCAGCCAGGGGGCTAGGTCCTGGGCCGTCCCAGAGTAGGTCGTCAGCAGGCCCAAAGCGGAGGGGAATCCGACTTCGCTCAGGGATTGGGCCACCGGTCCATGATCGAACCGATCGATACGGGCCACCAGAGCGTCGATGTCGATGGTCCGCGGCCCGTTGGTGCTGGAAAGCACAAGATCGTACCCGAGTCCCTCTTTTGTATTCCCCCATACCACCCCTCGAGGAAAAACCTGAAAGAAGGTGGCCAGCTCGCTCTTTACTACTTCCTCGGTGGTTTCGTAGAGGGGGACCCATTGGGTGATCACTCCACCGGGGTTGAGGTGCTTGGCCGCCAACTCGAAATACTCCTGAGTATAGAGGGCGGCCGCCCCCTTCATCCACGGATGGATGGGATCGGCGGTGATAAGGTCGAAGGTCTCGTCTGTCGTCAGGAGAAAGTGCCGCCCGTCGTCATGGATCAGCTCAACCCTTGGATCTCGGAGCACGTCGTGATTGTGTTGGGAAAAGAAGCCAGCAGCTACGTCGGTAACCAGCGGCTCGATTTCCACGATGACGATTCGTTCGATACTTGGGTGGGTGACGAAGGTACCCGCGGTGACACCGGCTCCGAAGCCGACCACCAAAACGGTACGGGGCTCTTCAGTAAGAAGGGCCGTCATGTGGCCGAGAATGCGTTGAAGTCGCATGTCCTGGGGTTCGGTGGATGCCACGACCTTGCCGCCCACGTGGATGTTTCGGTCTCCGTTCTCCAACTCTGTTACCGCGATGGAAGAGTTGATCCCCTCACCCACGAAGAGGGCTTTGGGAGGGAGGTACGTCGGGGCATAGCGACCGTAGGCCACCATGACCGGGGGAACAGAGGCCAAGCGGGAGATCAATAGTGCCGCCACCGCCACGGAGCCAACCGTCATCACCCACCGTCCGAACCTTCCGATTGGGCGTGGGCCTTTGGCGGTCAGGGCAGAGGCCAGAAGTACTCCAGCGGATACTATCGCTAGCAGGATCAGGAGCCGTTGTGCGTCCTGTGTGCCCAGGTAGGGAATGGCGATCAAGCTGAAGCCAAGGCCCCCGACGATGGCACCCACCGTGTTTGCCGCATAGACCCCGGCCATGAGTCTCCCCGAGTCCTGGCCTTTTTTTGCTGCCGCGGCGACGGCCAGCGGAAAGCTGGCACCCCAGAGAAGCGGGGCAGGCAACAGCGCAAGCACCGCCCGGGCCATATCGATCTGAAACAGGAACCAGGGGCTGGAGGTGATGGAGGGGTTGATGGGCCAGTAGGGTAACGCTGAAGAGATGAGGTAGGCGGTCCAGGCGATCCCCAGGGATGCCAAAGCCTGGCAGAGGCCCAGGGCGGTTCGTGGATTTGGCACTACTCGAGCGAGATAGGATCCCACTCCGCTTCCCACCCCGAGCGCCGCCAGGAAGACCGCGAGAATGATGGAGAAGGTGTAGGTCGTGGCTCCCAGCAGGAGGGAAAGAAGTCGAGTCCACACGACCTCCGCACCCAGGGCTGTTAGGCCGGACAGGCCGATGCCGATGTACACCGCTTTTCGTCCGGCGGTAAAGAGGGGCCCTTCCTGAGCCCCTTCCTCCAATCGAGGCTGGTGAGGTGATACGCGGGAAACCGCAAGAGCCGCCCCGGCCACGAGGAGGTTCAAACCGACCGCTACCCCCGTCGCCGTGGGCAAATCGAACACCCGGAGCAGGTAATAGCCCGCCAAAAGACACCCCAGCACGGCCCCGGCAATGTTCCCTCCGTAGAAGAAACCCATCCAGGAAACTCCACGGGGAGTGGCCTCCACGTACCGGGCCATGGCCGGGAGGGTGGCCCCCATGAGAATGGTCGGCGGGAGGAGGAGAAGGGCGCAGAGAACGGCCCGCATGATGATGCTGGGAAGACCTGGGGGGACCAGGGTCCCGTACATCCCACTGACTCCCGGTATGGCCACCAACAGGAGGAGTCCCAGGCCGGCGATGCCCGCCTCCATGGCGGCGTACACCCGAAGAGGATGTTTCGAGGGAGGCACGAACCGAGGCAAGAAAAGACTTCCCAGAAACATGCCGCCCATGAAAGTGCCCAGCAGAACCCCTAAGGAGATGCCCGATGCTCCGATAACGAGCTGGAGCATCTGAAACCAGACAATCTCATAGATGAGAGCCGCACACCCGCTCCCGACGAAAAGCAGGACGAGAAATGGGAGGTAAGGTCGCCTGGGTTCGCTTTGGATCCCGGCTTTAGGGGTGGAAGTTGCTCTGGACAAAGCTACTCCGTTGAAAGGGGTGGATGGGATCGCGCCTCCTACACGTCCCGGGTCCGTTTGTCAGCGAGGCTGAACGCCTGGTGCCACGTCGAGTCGGCCCCGCCACCGGTTCGCTGCACACGGACGTCGACCAGGAAGGGGCTTCCAGCCCGGGTGGCATCGATACCTCGACGAAGGGCGGGCCGGAGGTCGGCGGAGTTTTCCACCAGGGTCCCTTCGACCCCCTGGCTTTGGGCAAGCTTGGGGAAATCGATCTCCGGGTCTCCCAGATACATCCCGGTATACCGGTTCGCCTCCTGCATCTTCCCTCCGTACCGAACGTAGGCATTCCGGACGGTCTGGTAGTTGAGGTTATTGCAGACGACGGTGAGGACCGGAACGCCGTACCGGGCTTGGCTCCAGAAGCCCGATGCGCTGTACATGACGGAACCGTCGCCGATACTGCACACCACCTGGCGGTCCGGCTGGCCCAGCTTCGCGCCGGTGGCGGCCCCCACTCCCCAACCCAGGCCGGCGCCGGATGTGGAAAGCCACATCTTTTCGTCTTCCCGGAATCCGGTGCTGAAGAAGGAGTTGGATCCGCTGAGGTTCTCCGAGACCACGATGGCGTCTGGATCGAGCTCCTCCTCCAGCGCCCACCCGAGCTCGTCGGGGTGAATGGGCGACATGCCCAAGCGGCCTCTCTGGATCTCCCGGCGTCGGCTTCCCGTGAGTGTTCGGCCCGACGCGATGCGGGCAATTCGTTCGTCGGTGGCTTGCGACTTTACCGAATCGATGATGGCGCGCAGGGCTACTTTCACGTTCGCCACCATGGCCATGTCGAAGGGGCGGGTGTTTCCCATGGCGGTGGTGTTCAGGCCAATGCAGACGACTGTGGCGCCCGACGGGTCCGAGCCCAGACGGGTGTCGCTGGCCCCCGCGTAGATCACCAGGTCCTTCCCGTCACTGGAGTGCCGGCCGGCATAGAGAGGGTGCTGGCGGGGAAAGTTGTGATAGGCAGGCATGCCCTGGTCGCCGGAAGGGATCTGTAGGAGGGCCGCGAGCTCGAAGACCTCGGATTGGGCTCCTGCACGGCTCACCTCGTCGCCAAGGAGGAGGGTAGGGGAGTCGGCCTCCAGGAGGAGCCGAGCCACATGGTCCACATCGCTACTGTTGGGGGGGATCTGGTCGGGGAGGATGAACCCCTCCCTGGGAAAGATGGTCCCCTGCACGTTCCGTTCTTCGAGGACATGGTTCGGCACCGCCAGATAAACCGGCCCCCCTGGTGCCGTCGTCGCGACCTTGAAGGCCCGCCGTAGCATGGTGGGAAGACCCGACGAGTCGTGGCATTCCCAGGAGATTTTGGTGAACT
The DNA here is from genome assembly GCA_039589815.1 of Gemmatimonadota bacterium. Taxonomy (GTDB): domain Bacteria; phylum Gemmatimonadota; class Gemmatimonadetes; order Longimicrobiales; family Gaopeijiaceae; genus JABDNZ01. The sequence continues at coordinate 4,048 of JBDHGR010000095.1, forward strand.
GGCGGTTGACCTCTTTTTGGTCGAAGCCGGGCCGGGCCCCCAGGAGGATGTCGTCGTCGCCCCGTTCGTTGTCGAGAAGGCCGGCCGTGACGACGATGGCAGAACCATCCCGGCTGGCGTTGTACATCTGCCCGGCAGACTGGGCGGTCCCGGCGATGACGTGCACGTTCACGAAGGCCGGTTCACCAGTGACCTTGTTGTAGCCGTCGGCCATGGAGATCACTACGCCTTCGTGGAGCCCCATGATCAGCTGCATGGGTTGATCGAGAAAGGCGTCGAAGAGCCCGACCTCGAAGGAACCAGGATTCGTGAACATGTACCTCACCCCGGCGGCCTTCATCTGCTCCACGAGCAACTCACCGCCGGTTCCCGTGATATCGTGACCGATACCAGCTGACCCGAGGGTGATCGCCTCGGCAGATCTGACGGTGGTGCTGATACCAGCGGCGCTCACACCGATGGCGCCGAGGGACCGCATGAAGTCTCGGCGGGAAACGCGATGGCCGATGAAGGCGTCGACGAGGTCACGCATGGCGTGTCTCCGGATCATGGGTGGTGAAGTCCTTGGGGAATCTGGGAGCCCTGGGGTTTTTGGGAAAGGAAGGGGGCCCGTGCCGGGCCATTTCCGGGTGCTGTTGAAGCAGCCAGGATCGATCCTTACAGGCATCGTCAGTCAGTGGATCGGTCTCCCGGCCACCACTTTTCTTTTGGTGCTGATTCTCGGACCTCCTCCTGGAATCGCCCTGGGCATGTTTCTGATCGCTGCATGCACGGGTGGGAATGTCTCGAACTACTACTCCCTGATTGGGAAAGGGAATGTTGCCCTGTCCGTTTCCATCACGGCCTTCTGCACGCTGGCGCGGTGGTGGCCACACCTTTTGTGTTCCGATTCTGGGGAGACCTTTATGGACCCACGGCGGATCTGATCCGACGCATCGACATTTCCTTTCTGGACATTCTCGTTCATATCTGATCAGGGAATCGTGGCGGGGAGGGGTGAAGTATCACCTCCCCCGGAAGCAGGGATCAAACTGTGGAAGAGAGTGGCTGGATATGCGCTGAGTCTTCCGGGCTTGGTCTTTCACCCGCCGGCGACGCTCGGGGCACTGGCCTTGGTGAGGGCGTTTGTCAGGGACGCCTACCTTGTTCCGGCGGCCCGGTTCCTGGCAGGGATGCTCCTGTTCCCCATCTGGTACCTCGTAGCCCTGTGGTCTTGGCATGGGCAGGTTGGATCTCTGTCTCTGGATCTGGTCCTTCTGGTGGGGATGCCCGTTTCATTATGGTTCTGGAGTCGCTGCTGGCACTGGACCCGGTAGTGTGGGGGCTGCCAGGGTGGGGTGCCCAGCGACCCTTGAACGGTTGATTCAGCCACTGAGCCGTCCCCATAGATCCTGGGCCAGGATGGCATAACCCTGCGCGAGGGGATGGCTTATATCGGCGTAGAGGTCGCTGGCCAGGGCCGGAGGGAGGTAGTAGGGAAGGTCCTGCTCGTTCAACCAACCTTCAGCTTGTGCGAGGATCTCCCGGTACACGGCTACGTTCGCTGGCTCCAGCATGTGCTCGTTCAGGGGCCCGATGAGAATGAACAAGCGATTCCCCCGGGCCCGCAGTGCTCCTACCAAACGTTTGAAGGCCTGCCATTGCAATGAAGTCTCCAGGTCCACCCAGGGCGGCGCTTGTGGGGTCGCCCCATCCACGAACCACGCCTGGGCGTTTGAATGGGGGTAGTCCTCTGATTCGAGTTGGGTCCGAGTGATCTGCCGGAGTGGGTTGCTGTAAGGGTTTTTCAGCGTCCACCGAGCCAGGTCGGTGTTCTCGAAATAGGAACTCTTGAGGTGTCTGGACCAATCCAGGACCGGAGCATACCGGGCCAGAACGATGCCCAACCGATCCGAGACGGGGGCTCGGTAGCTAGGTATGGTAAGGGTGAATTGTGGCACCAAGCGGGGGTGATTGAATTGGGGGGCTCTCTCCAGCTGGAGATCCGCTTGCGGAGAGCTCACCCAGAGCAGGTTCAGGTGCAGGACGACCCAGCGGTTTCTTAGTCCATCGCAGTAGTGCTTGACCAACCCCTCCAGGGCGAGGGGGTGGGTGCCGTCGAGGCCAGCGTTCGCAAAACGCTCCGACCCGGCCTGACGATTCAGGAAAGAGGTGAGGGTCTCTCCCTTCTCGACATACTGGCCCCACACGAAGGAGTCCCCGATTACGAAGCTCATTCCCGACTTGCCGATTTCTCCGCAATACCTGTCAAAAAGCCAGTAGTCCTCACTGGAGTCATAAGGGATCCGGTAATCGGGAGAGATCTCGAACCCTTCCCACCTGGCCCAGATCGGTCCTGCGATGGCGCCCATGAAGGTCAGGACAAGGAGGAGACCGAGCCACTCCCGCATCGACAGGCGTTCTACGTTGCTCGAGAAGCTCGGGGTCTGTTCGCGGTACCCGTTTTTCATAGGGGCCTCAGAATTGGAAATAGATGAAGGCTTGGCCGTTTCCAGATGGAAAAACGGCCAGATAGAGAACCATCCCCACCGCCAAAAGAATCCGGACCGGGGCTGCGGACAGAACGGGCTTGAAACGGGATTCCATGGCGAACTGGTAGAGCCATGCGGACAGGATCAAGGCGAGCATCCATAATGGGAACTCGGGGTTTGTCCACCCGTCCGTGAAGATCTTCGTCACAATGAGAATGGCGTCGTCCAGGCTCGCCGCCCGGAAGAAAATCCAGGCAAAGGTGACGAAGGCAAAGACCAGCATTTGCTTGGCAAACCCGGGCACTTTGGTCCGGTAGAAGCTGGTCTGCTCCATTTCCCGGGTGGCGAACCGCCCCAAGGCATGGAGGGCGCCCCAAATGACAAAAGTCCAGGCCGCACCATGCCAAAGCCCCGAGATCAACATGGTGAGGGCCATGTTCCGGTAGGTTGCCCAGTGACCTTTCCGGTTTCCGCCCAAGGGTATGTACACGTAGTCCCTGAACCAGGTGGAAAGGCTAATGTGCCAGCGGTTCCAGAAGTCCCCAAGCCCCTTCGCCAGATAGGGATTGTTGAAATTCAACATGATGCGGATCCCGATCATGCGCCCGATCCCGCGGGCCATGTCGGTATAGCCGCTGAAGTCGAAATAGATCTGCCAACCGAAGGCGAAGGTAGCGAACAAAAGGGCTGTCCCGCTGAATTGTTCGGGCACGTCGTAGGCCCGGTCCACGTAGAGGGCCAGGTAGTCTGCCAAAGCGACTTTCTTAAAGAACCCGACGAGGAAAAGGGACAGGCCGTCCGAGATGTCTTCCCAGGTGAGAGTGACCTTCTTCCGCAGCTGGGGCAGGAGATTTCCAGCCCGCTCCACAGGGCCGGCAACCAGCTGAGGGAAGAGGGACACAAAAGTTGCATACCGAACGAAGCTCTTCTCCTTCTCGACCTTTCCCCTGTAGAAATCGATGGTGTAGCTCAGGGATTGGAACACGTAGAAGGAGATTCCAACGGGTAGGAGCACGTCCGGATGGGGAAGGGAGTAGGAGACACCCACCGATGAAAAGAGGTGGTTGAGGTTGTCGGCAACGAACGCGCCGTATTTGAAAAAGCCCAACAACGCCAGGTTGTTGAGGACGCTCAGAGACAGCCAGAGCCCCCGCCTCCGGGACCGGGCCATGAGGCCCACCATGGAGTAGTCCACTGTGGTGGACCAGGCGATGAGGGCCAGGTACAGTGGGTTCCACCACCCGTAAAAGACATAGGAGCAGAACAGCAGCCACGGGTCTTTGAACCGGGTGTTCTTCGAGAGGAGGAATACCGGATAAAAAACGAGGAAGAAGAGGGTGAAGACCCAGCTATGGAAAAGCATGGATCAGGCCGGTTGGCTCACTTTGGTCCCGTTGCCCGTTCCCACCGCTCTCAAGAGCCCTCGGGGCCCGCGCTTGGATCCATCTCGGATGGTTGGGGCGGCCTTACGCAACGGAAACCGATGGCATCGCTCACCATACAACCGTCGTCGACCGAGGCGCTGAAGACCCGGTATGAGGACCGGATGTCTCCGGCGGTGGAGCTCCATCCCCCACCCCGGACCACTCGGAACTCCCCGTCCGCCGGGCCCCTGGGGTTCCTCTCAGGACTCGTCCTGTAGTAGTCCTCCCCGTAATAGTCATGGACCCACTCGGCCACATTGCCGTACAGGTCGTAGACACCCCAAGGGTTTGCTCGCCGGGTGCCGACCTCCTGGGTTCCCGCACCGGCGTTGTCTGCCGTCCAGGCGTACTGACTCAGTCTCCGGGGATCATCTCCAAAGAAGAACCGGGTTGTGGTTCCGGCCCGAGCGGCGTATTCCCATTCGGCTTCGGTAGGGAGGCGGTAACCATTGGCGGCGAAATCACATTCCAGGGTTTCTTCGTCGTAGCAGGGGTCCAGCCCCTCCTCATACGACCTCTCGTTACAGAAGCGAATGGCATCGATCCACGTCCGCTGTTCCACCGGGAGGCGGTCCCCTTCAAATCGAGAGGCGTCGGAGAGTTGCAGTTGCCGGTACTGGTCCTGGGTGACTTCGTACTTGTCCATGAGGAAGGCATCCACCCACACCCGGTGAACGGGGCCCTCATCCTCATTTCCTCCAACGTACCCCATCTCGAACCAACCCCCGGGAATGAGGACCATCTCCACACCCGATCCGGTGACGATGGTGGGAGGTGTTTCGCCCTCTGGGGCCCCGGCGGCCGATTCCGTTTCTCCGCATCCTTGGACCACGCCCAAAGTCAGACAGGCGATGACAATCGACGTCAAAGGTCGGGCAGGAAAGAGAGGTGTTCTTTTGCCCTGGCCGGACATGGCAACCTCCGTATTGCTGGGGTTTCGCCTACCTCGCCGCTACCCAATCCGGCTCTTTGTTGTGGTCTCCGTCCGTGGTGATCTGAACCCATTTCCCGGTTTCGATCTCCAGGACGCTGATGTTCCATCCCGAGGCTCGCTGGCCCACGGCCTGGCCGCCTCTTGAAGGCCCGTAGCTGAAGGCCAGGTACCTTCCATCGGGTGACCAGTCCACGTGGTAGACCTTGTCGCTCCTGTCCACTGCCACCACGGCTTTCTGACTAACGACGTTGTCCCCGCGAGAGGACGGGGTGAAGGTTCCGATCCTCAGCTCCTGGTCCGTTCTTCCCCAGGCGATCCGGGAACCGTCTGGACTGATGTCTGGCCGACAGCCGCTGATGGACAGAGAACGGATACCTTCCCTGGAGGCATCAAAAAGGACGTTTCCCCGGCGGCCCCCCCTGGAGGTGGCAATGAACCATTCTCCGTCAGGAGACCAAGTCAAGTTGTACAGCATTCTCAACCCGTCTTCCGGGTGGTCCCGCGTGGTTCGGGTTGCCAGGTCGAAAATGGCGACGCCCTCATTGGAGGTCATGCTACTGCTGAACCGCTGATACTCCCCTTTGAGGTAGGCGATGGCCCTGCCGTCGCTCTTCCACGTCGGTTGGTAAGCATTCTCCGCGACCTTGGTCCGTCCGGTACCGTCCACATTCATGTAGTAGACGTTCCGCTTTTGATTCCGCCTCCCCTCTCCTTCCACGGCCACATAAAGGATCTTGGTGCCATCAGGGGACGCGTGTGGATAATGCTCGTCGACGTCAGGTGTGTTGGTGAGGTTTACCCTGTTCGAACCATCGGCGGCGACCATGAGGATTTCCCAGTTGGAATCGCCGTCGGTCTCCTGAAGAGATTCGTAGACGATGCGGTAGGGAACGGCCGCGAGGTTCAACTCTGATTTCGGAAGCGGGGTTCGCTGGCCAGGGAGAGACGGGTCCGAACCGGTGGTCCGGCTCCGCCTGGATCTTCGGTTCTGGGAAGCGGCCGGCTCGAAAACGCCGGCCATGAGCAGGGCCACCAACACAGCAGCGATGGATGCGCCCCGTGCCAGGACGGCCAACGGTGGGGATCGATGGGTTTTCATCATGGAGTTCCTCGCTGAAGTCTTTTCCCACCTTGAAGATACGGTCTTTCGTGGTCAAGGGTTTGAGCGGTGCGAAAAGAACCTGTAAGGACCCGGAAAAGATTCGATAGGTGGAATCTCGAACCGTTGCTCCCTTCTGCACCGCTCCTCGGCCGGCTGAAACTTGCTGCGCCGGCCTCCCGTAAGACCCTATGTAGAAAACTGCAAACCCAGCGGGAGCTGCATGTGGCATCGGTAAGAATGACCCAGATCACGGCGTTGGTGCTTCGAGTGGTAGCGTCGGGGCACCGATATGGATTCGATGTCATGGAGGCCTGCGAACTGCCCAGCGGAACCGTGTATCCGGCTCTTCGGCGCCTCGAGACGGCTGGACTCCTCAAGTCCCGGTGGGAACGGGCCGCCGACGCCCACGCCCACGGACGCCCCCGACGGCGAACTTATGAGTTGACGACGGAGGGCCGGGATCTCCTTCCTGAGGCCGAGCGGAAGCTCACTGAAGTCCGACGCCTTCTTGGAGGTTTGCCGCCCCCTGGGGTGAAGAGGGCATGATGGAAGCACCCAGGCTCTGGGTCCGGATCACCTCGGTTCTGGTCCCCGGCATCGTTCGTCGGGACTGGATCGAGGAGTGGGAGGCGGAGCTTGCCGCCAGTGATGGAACGATGACCCACGCGTGGGGCTCCTTGGCCGACGCGTTGTACTTGAGAACGGAAGGGTGGACGATGGATTCTATGTGGCGTGACTTTCGGACAGCGGTGAAGGGACTCCTTCGCCGTCCATTCTTTACGGCTTTGGCTGGTGTGACCCTGGCCATCGGCATCGGAGCCAACACCGCCATCTTCAGCGTAGTGGATGGGGTCCTGATCAATCCACTGCCCTTTCCGGAGGCCGGTCGCCTGATCAGTTATAAC
>JBDHGR010000096.1:0-10749 GCA_039589815.1 Gemmatimonadota bacterium
GAAGGGATGACCATGGGAAGCCGGCTCAGGGCCGAGGGCCTGACCAAGGTCTACCGGAAACGGAAGGTGGTGGACGAGGTTGGGATCAGCGTCGAACAGGGCGAGATTGTGGGCCTTCTGGGTCCCAACGGCGCCGGAAAAACCACGACCTTTTATATGATCGTGGGCTTGATCCCACCCAACGAAGGGAGGGTCTTCCTTGACGATAGGGAGCTCACCGAGGTTCCCATGTACCAACGGGCCCGGTCAGGGGTCGGGTACCTGGCCCAGGAACCTTCCGTGTTCCGAAAGCTGACGGTCGAGGAGAACGTGATGGCCATCCTCGAAACCCTGGGGCTTTCCAAAGACGAGAGGAGAGCGCGGTTAGAGGAGCTTCTCAACGAGCTCTCCATTGCGCATCTTCGAAGTAATAAGGCCTATTCGCTTTCCGGTGGAGAGCGGAGACGTTTGGAGATCACAAGGGCATTGGTCCAGCGGCCCAAGTTCATGCTCCTGGACGAACCCTTCGCGGGGATCGATCCCATTGCCGTGAACGATATCCAGCAGATCGTTCACGACCTCAAGAAACGGCAGATCGGAACCGTGATCACGGACCACAATGTGGAGCAGACGCTTGAGATCGTGGACAGAGCCTACATCATGTACGAAGGGCGTATTCGAGTCAGTGGCACCGTTTCCGAGCTGGTGTGGAATGACGAGGTGGCTGACATCTACTTTGGACCCACGCTTACGGACCGCATGAGAGCACGTTACACTCGGCCGCACGCATCGGTATGAGCGGCTTCAACACCCGCCTGGTTCAGAGCGTCCATCTCCGGCAGGAGATGAAGATCAACCCTCGCCTTTACCAGGCGATGGAGTTGCTCTATATGCCTTTGTTGGACCTCCAACAGCACCTCAAGCAGGAGTTGGCTGAAAACCCCTTCTTGGAGATGGACGAGTCCGACGTCGAGGACGAGGTGGAGCTCGACGAGGAAGGGAAGGACGATCCCGAGGAGGAGATCGATTGGGAAGAGATCCTCCTGGACGGATTCGACGCGGGAGGCCGAAAACAGCAGTTCGAGCAGAAGGAGTATTTCCAGCCGACGGCGGTGGAGACCAAGGATCTTGAAGACTTTCTCCTGGACCAACTCTACGATCTGGACCTGACGGAGCGGGAGATCCGGATGGGGGAAGAGATCATCGGGAATGTGAACGACGATGGATCTCTCTCCTGTGCCCTGGAGGCCGTTCTTTACGGCGTGAATACCTGGTTGGAGGAAGTCAGGGCCCTCGCCCTGGAACGGCTGGAGAAGACCGAATTCGAGGAGGAGGAGGAGCGACTGAAGGAGGAGGCGGAGCTGGAAACCCTCTTCCAACCCTACGAGCTGCTTGAGGCCGAGGAGATGTTGGCCACCATCCAGTCTTTCGACCCCCCCGGCGTTGGTGCCAGGGACCTGAGGGAGTCCATCCTGATCCAATTGGATCGAAAGAACCTGGCCGACTCCCTTCCCGCGGCGCTGGTGGAGGAGCATTTCGACGACCTCACCAACCACCGGTGGGCTGAGATTGCCAAAGCCAGGGGAATCACCCCTCTGGAGGTTCAGGATGCCGCGGACGAAATCGCCAAGCTAGACCCCAAACCAGGGCTCCGGCACGCGTCTGACCCCGAACGGTACGTGATTCCGGATCTGATCGTTGAGAAGATCGACGAGGAATACATGGTCTTCGCCAATGATACCAGCCTTCCGAGATTGCGCCTGTCACGAGCGTATCGAGAGGTCGCCAGGGAAAAGGGCAAGTTCACCGGAGAGAACAAGGATTTCATCTCCACCAAGCTGAACTCTGCCAACTGGATGATCCAGGCCATCGAACAGCGCCGGCAGACCATGCTGAAGGTCATGGGGTTCATCGTGGACCGTCAACGTGCGTTCTTCGAAAAGGGAGTTCAGCACCTGCGGCCGCTGACCCTCAGGGAGGTCGCAGAGCACATCGAGATGCACGAATCCACGGTCTCCCGTGTCACCAACGACAAGTACGTTCAGACACCTCGGGGCGTCTTTTCCTTGAAGTTCTTCTTCTCCAGCGGCCTTTCCACCACTTCTGGAGAGGATATCTCGGCCAGGGGCGTCAAGGCCAAGATCCAGACCCTGGTGGACGGTGAGAACCAGAAACGCCCGCTTACGGACCAGGCGATTGTGAACCTTCTGAAAGCCGAAGGAGTGAACATCGCCCGTCGAACGGTGGCCAAGTACCGGGATCAGTTGGGGATTCTTCCTGCCCGGATGCGAAAACGAGTGTAGAAGCCCACACGGCTAACGGTGTGGGGGTGCGCGCAGACCGAAAGGGCCCTGAAGGGGCTCCCCATCCAATGACTCTCCGCTGGAGGCGTCCGAAACCATGAACGCCCTGGAGGCAGCTGGGTTCCTGTCCCCCGACATGCGGCGTGACTTCGCCGTGGTCGTACCAGCTTTCAACGAGGCTCCGGTGATCCCCGATCTCGTCCGGGAGCTCAAAGCGGCTTTCCAGGAGTTTGATTTGGAGGGGGAGGTAATCCTGGTGGATGACGGGTCCGATGACGGCACGGCGGACCTCGCGGAAGGGGAAGGGAAGGGGTGGCCGAACCTCACGGTTCTTCGGCATCGGATCAACCTGGGGAAGACCGAGGCGCTGGTGACCGCCGCAGAGGCGACAGATCGAAGCTACCTGGTGCTCTTCGACGCCGACCTCCAACACACGCCTGATGAGATCCCTCGGTTTCTGGCCAAACTCCAGGAGGGTTGGGACATGGTCACGGGCCGGAAGTTGGGGGCCTACCAGAAGCCGGTGGTTTCGGGGATCTACAACTGGCTGAGTCGCAAAATCTTCAACGTTCCGGTCTCCGATCTGAATTCCATGAAGGCTTTTCGTAGAGAGGTTGTGGAAGAGCTGCCCATGCGACACGATTGGCATCGGTTTTTTGTCGTTCTGGCCTATTCCCGGGGCTTCTCGGTGTCGGAGGTCGATATCCAGCTCCACCCCAGAAGGGCTGGGCTCTCCAAGTACTCTGGACGGTTCCGGATCTTCTCCGGGCTCATGGACCTACTTTCCGTCTGGTTTCTCCTGCTGTTCTCCCGAAAACCCATGATTCTCTTCGGGTTTTCCGGGTTCACCCTGATCTTGATGGGATTGGCGGTAGGAGCGGTGGCGTTTTACCTGCGATTTGTCGAGGGGATGGGATTCAGGCCCCTGCTATACCTGGTGATCCTTCTGGAAACCGTCGGATTCGTACTCCTGGGGGTTGGCCTGATGGCCGAAATGGTCGCCCAGCTCCATCATGAGATCGATTCCATCCGCCGCCGGCTGAGATAGAGGGCACCGATGCGGGACACCGAAACCTCCGGAAACCTGCCCAGGGTCCTTGCGGTTGTGGGGACCCGCCCCGAAGCCATCAAAATGGCCCCCGTGGTGCGGGCCCTCGATGTCAGGGAGCACAGAGTGGAGTCTCGTCTGGCCCTGACGGGTCAGCACGACGAGCTGGTGGACCAGGTCCTCGAAGCCTTCGGGATGTCTCCGGAGTATGATCTCGGGATCATGAAACCGGGCCAGGACCTGTACGATGTAGCACACGCCTGTCTCGAGGGGCTCCGGGAAGTGATCCGGGAATATCGGCCTGATCTGATCCTGGTTCAGGGAGACACCGCCAGCGTCTTTTTTGGCTCTCTGGGGGCCTTCTTCGAAAAAGTGGGGGTCGGGCACGTTGAAGCTGGCCTGAGGAGCCGGCATGGGGGAATGCCCTACCCGGATCCTTTTCCTGAGGAGATGTTCCGGAGGCTCACGGGCGTTCTTACCCTCCACCACTTCGCACCAACCCTGGAGGCCGGGGAGAACCTGATGAACGAGGGGGTCTCCCGGGATCGAGTCCATGTAACGGGAAACACCGTGGTGGATGCCCTTCAGGGTGCGGCCCGGGTTCCGCACGATCCTGGAAACGAAGACCTTCGATCGGCCCTGGAGAGCGGGCGCCGTCTCGTTCTTCTCACCGCCCACCGACGGGAATCCTTCGGAGATCCGCTGCGGGAGGCTTTTTCGGCGGTTCGGGAGCTTGTTGATGAGCATGGGGAAGTCGAGGTGCTCTATCCGGTGCACCCCAATCCCCAGGTTTTGGAACCGGCCCGGGAGCTCCTTTCCGGGCATCCCAGGATCCGACTCACCGAGCCCCTCGACTACCTGGACTTGGTGACGGCCCTGAAGCACGCCCACCTGGTTCTTACCGATTCTGGAGGCATACAGGAGGAGGCGCCCACCTTCGGGGCCCCGGTCCTCGTGCTCAGGGAAGCCACGGAGAGGCCCGAGGGGGTCAGGGCCGGTGTGGCGCGGTTGGTGGGAACCCGAAAGGCCCTGATCCTGGCCGAAGCTCGCGCCTTCCTGACCCAGGAGGCCGCTCCGAGGGCCGGCCCGAGACCACAGAACCCATACGGGGACGGCTTGGCCGGGGAACGAATCGCCGACATCGTGGTTTCCAACCTGACGGGCAGCGCCAGGGAGACCGCCGACTGGGACGGGGCGTGAAAATCCTCTTCCACTGCGTCTATTTCCCCCCGGAGGTAGGGGGGCTCGAAAGCCATGTTTACTACCTCGCCAAAGCCCTCGTGGAACGTGGGCACGGGGTGCAGGTGGTGACCTCCCGGTCTCTGCCCGGGGTGGAAGGGGAGGAGGACATGTCAGGGATCCGGGTCTGGCGCACCTGGCTCCCGAGCCGGAGTCCCCTTGGCTGGGTGGCCCATTCCCTGGCGTCCATTCCCAAGACCAGGGCGTTGGCAGCCGAAGCTGACATGATCCATGCCCAGGCATTCGCCTCGGTTTTGCCAGCTGCCGCCGGACGTCTGCGGTCTGGCGCCCCCATGGTGGCCACCTTCCATACCTCCCACTTCCTGACCCGGGCCAGAAGTCGTTCCTGGCGCCCGATCCTTGGGGACCTGGTTCGTCGACCCGACTATTGTCTCGCTGCCAGCGAAGAGATCGCTGATGTGGCCATGGCCTTGGCTCCCGGCACCAAGGTGGAGGCCCTGGCCAACGGCGTGGAGACCAACTTCTTCCGGCGAGTGGACCCCCTTCTTCCCAGGAAGAATGGGACGCGCATCGTGGTCCCTCGCCGCCTCTTTCCCAAGAATGGCGTGGAATACCTCATTCGTGCCCTGCCTCTCATCCTCCAGGAAGTGGAGGTGGAGGCCGTCTTTATTGGAGACGGCCCGGAACGGGGGCGCCTCGAGGCCCTGGCAAAGCAGTTGGGGGTCTCACACCGGGTGGATTTTCTGGGGAAACGGCCCCATGCCGAGATGCCCGGCCTCTTGAGCTCAGGGGATCTGGCGGTGATCCCGTCCCTGATGGAAGCAACGTCGGTGGCGGCCCTGGAGGCCATGGCATGCGAGCTCCCGGTAGTGGCCTCGGACGTGGGAGGTCTCCCGGAGATTGTGAACGGGCAGGTGGGTGGCCTTTTCGAAGCCGGGAATCCGGAAGCCCTGGCTCGGGCGGTGCTGGGCCTCCTGGATGAGGGGGACCTGGCCGGGAAAGGGGCCTCCGCGCGGGAGCGGGTGATCGCCCGGTGGAGCAATGATCGCCTGGCAGAACGGCATCTGGAAATCTATTCAGACCTTCTCGGTGGGAGGGCTTGAGCGTCATGGGGAAGAAGGAAAAAGGAACGCAAGGAGGGAAGAAAGCTACCGGCCCGAGCTCGAATGATGCGGCCCCAGGGGACCTGGCCTTCCCAAAGTGGTTTCCGGCCGTGGTATATGGAGCCGTAACCCTTCTCCTCTTCAGGAAGTTTGTCTTCACCGGCCAGATGTTGGTGGGTCAGGATACCTTGTCCCTTGGGTTTGTGGCGCGGGATTTCTTCGCCCAGGCGCTTCGGCAGGGGGTGTTCCCCTTCTGGAACCCCGTCATCCTGGGGGGCACGCCTTTCCTGGATTCCCTGGCCGGGGGTGACTCCCTTTACCCCACGTCCCTCCTCCTCGTGTTCATGGAGCCCTTCCGGGCCCTGGGATGGAAGCTGGTTCTGCACGTTTTTGCGGCGGGCCTCTTCACCTATGGATGGATCCGTGCCCTGGGGCGTTCCAAAGCCGCCGCCCTCCTCTGCGGTCTGGCCTATCTCCTGGCTCCCTTTATGGTGACTCTGGTCTACCCGGGTCACGACGGGAAGCTCTTTGTTACGGCCCTTACGCCCCTGTTGTTTTGGGCCACGGAACGGGCCTTTGGAGGCGGGCGTCTCCGGTCGTTCGGAGCGATGTCCCTCGTCATTGGCTTGGTGATTCTCACTACCCATTTCCAACAGGCGTACTTCCTCTTCGGCTCGGTAGGAGTGTATGCCCTGGTGCGGGCGGTCCTTCTCTGGAGGGCCGGGCTTTCCCCAAGGTTGTCTGCGGCTCGCTTTGGGCTCTTTTTGGCCTTCTCGGTCCTGGGTGCGGGTGTCGCCGGAATCCAACTGCTTCCTGCGGTCAACTATGTGACGGAGTTCTCGCGCCGGACGGCCACCACCACCCAGGCCACGGCGGAGGGGAGCATCGCCTATTCCTCTTCCTGGTCCCTCCACCCGGAGGAGGTGGCCGCCATGGTGGTTCCCGAGTTCGCTGGGAGTTCCGCGGGGGGATCCGCCTGGGCCACGGGCACTTATTGGGGTAGGAACGTTTTTAAGCTCAACCATGAATACGCGGGGTTGGTGGTGCTCTTGCTCGCTGGCCTGGCCTTTTTTGGTGCTCCGAGCCGGGGAATCCGACTCACGTTCCTTGGAGTGGGTGGGGTGGCCCTTTTGTTTGCCCTGGGTACCCACACCCCGGTCTGGCGGGTGTTCTACGAGCTGTTGCCAGGGATCTCCCTCTTCAGGGCCCCGTCCATCGCTGCCTTCCTCTTCGGTTTCGGAGCCGTGACCCTGATGGCTTTCGGCGTGGATCGGATCCTGGTTCTTGGAGACCCCGGGGGGCAACCGGGGTCCGATCAGGCAGATGGGCCAAAGGGCGAAAACACGGAGAAGGAAGACCGCAGGATCCGGTGGTTTCTCATGGGTGCCACCGCCCTTCTCCTGCTAGGGACGGCCCTCGCTTCACCCGGGATTCTGACCCAACTCTGGGTTTCCACTGCCTATGCAGGAATCGATCCCGGGAAGGCAGAGGCGCTGGTTCGGGCCCAGGACTTCATTGCCGGGGGGTTCTTCATCTCAACCCTTCTCGCCGGGGCGACCCTGGTCCTGGTTTGGGGCGCCCAGAAGGGAAAAATCCCCCACGGGGCCTGGGTTGTTGGCATCGGCCTCTTGTTGGTGGTGGATCTGGGCCGGGTGGATGACGCCTTTATTCAGACCGTGGCCTTCCAGGATTGGGGAGGGGTAGATCCCAATATTCGCTATCTGCAGGAGCAGAACGAGACCCAGGATCCGTTCAGGGTGCTGTCAATGGGGGGAAATGGCGACGGCCAGGACGTAAAACCCGGAATGTTCGGGCTGGACCTGGCTGCGGGACACCATCCGAACGACCTGGCCCGGTATCGGGAGCTTATCGGCATGGTGGGGAGCGGCCTTCCCTCGAACTTCTTCGATGCGGAAACGGGGGGGCTGAACCTCCCATTGCTCTCTACCCTGAACGTACGGTATGTGATCTGGCCCGTGCACCGGTATGGCGGATTGCCCCAGGGGGAGATGGTCATGGCCACCAGCTTCGGAGGGAATCAACCATATGAAGCGGTGTATGAGATTCCTACACTGCCGCGGGCTCGTTTGGTGGGAGAAGCCCGGGTCCTAAGTGATGATGAAGCAGTTGCTTACCTCCTATCCACCGATTATCGTCCTGAGGAACAGGTGGTCTTGACCGACGAGCCCCCCATCGCCCTCCCCGGGGGACCGGTCGCGGGAGAAATCCGGTGGATCGAGAGGGGCCCGAACGGGTTCCGGCTGGAGGTCAGGAGCGACTCTCGAGCCCTCCTGGTTTTGGCCGAGAATTGGTACCCGGCCTGGAAGGCCAGAGTAGGGGGGACGGAGGCGCCGGTCCTCCGGGCGAACCACTCCCTCCGAGCCGTACCCGTGCCATCGGGCCAGAGCGAAGTAGAGGTCTTCTATGACGCCGGGACGCTGAGCGGGCCACTGCTTCTGACCCTGGCCTCTCTTCTCTTGGCTTGCGGCGCCATCTTCGTCCGTCCAAGGGCAAGGCCGGAGCGGCCTGAATCCGATGCAGACCCGGGAGTCGAGGAGGGTTCGGGCACCGGGGAGGCGGGTTCGTGACCGAGCCCACCTCGGCCTGGTCGGACCGAAGCGACACTCCGGGAGAACCGGCCGGGGGCGGGCCCAAACCGGAACAACCGGCCGTGGGCAAGCCCGAACCGGAACCCCCCCAAACCTCGCGCGGTTCCAGGGTTTTTAAGGTTGGATTTCAGCTGCTTCTCACCGGGGTCGTGACCTGGTTCATTCTCAAGTCCGTCGGGTTCAGTTTGGAAGAGCTCAGAGGGTTCGACGTGGCTGGCCTTTCGGTGACCTGGTCCTACCTCGGGGCATCCAGCCTCGTGCTGCTGTTGGCGTACCTTTTTTCCGCCGGTCTCTGGGGGCGCATGGTCTGGGAGATGAGCGGGCACGAAGTGGGGTTCGTCCCGTCTCTGAGGGTGTTTTTTACTGCCAATCTCGGGCGATACCTCCCAGGGAAACTCTGGCAGATTGCAGGATTGGCCTATCTGGCCAGAGGGGAGGGAGTTCCCGCCGGGACCGCCACGGGAGCGGCCATTCTGGGACAGGCTTTTTCCCTTGCGGGGGCAACCCTGGTGGGTGCCGGGGTTCTCCTAGGAATTGGACGGGGTCCGGGCCTGGGCGGCGGGTGGGTGGCTATGGGTTTGCTGGTGGCTCTCCTTGCGGCTACCTCTCCCGCGCTGCTCAAAGCTCTGGTGCCCCTCTGGTTCCGGCTCGCCAGGCAGGACGTTCCCGGGGGCTTCCGGCCCGATCCCGCCTTTGGCGTTCGATGGCTGGGGTTCTATGCCCTCTCCTGGGTACTTCAGGGGGTCGGGTTTTGGGTCCTGGTTCGGAGCCTGGGCTTCGAGATTGCCGTCCTGGAGGGTGTCCCTGCGTATCCTGCTGCGTACGTTGCCGGGTATGTAGCGTTGTTTGCTCCTGCGGGGGCTGGGATCCGGGAGGGGCTCCTGGTGGTCCTCTTGGGCCCGATCCTGGGTGTCGGGGCCGCAATCGTGGCTATCGTTGCCCGTCTTTGGGCTACGGTGGTGGAGCTGATTCCCGCCCTGGCATTGGCTGGGGGTTACCTGAAGTCGCCGAGGAAAGGGGGGACCGAAGTTGGCTGAAGGCAGGGTGCTTGTCGTTATTCCGACGTACAATGAACGGGACAATCTCCCCCGGGTGATCCCTCTGGTCCTGGATGCCCATCCGGATGTTGAGATTCTCGTCGTGGACGACAACTCGCCTGACGGGACTGGGCTCCTGGCCGCCGGCCTGGCCCGGGACAACCCCCGGGTCCACGCTCTTCATAGGGCAGGGAAGGGGGGGTTGGGAGGAGCCTACATCGCTGGCTTCAAGTGGGGCCTGGAACGGGATTACGACCTTTTCTTCGAGATGGACGCCGACCTTTCCCACCCGCCCGACAAGATTCCGGCAATGATCGACATGTCCCGGAAACACCCCGTCGTCGTGGGTTCGCGCTATGTGGGTCGACGCGTGAACGTGGTGAACTGGCCCCTCACGCGGCTGATCATCAGCGTCTTCGGGAGCATCTATGCCCGCATCGTAACCCGGGTGCCCGTGATGGATGCTACGGGAGGCTTCAACTGCTGGCGCCGGGAGGTTTTGGAGGCTGTTGCCCTCGATCGGGTGCAAAGCAACGGGTACGCCTTCCAGATCGAGCTCAAGCTCCGGGCCTGGAGGAAGGGGTTCCAGCCTGTGGAGGTCCCCATCGTCTTCACCGAACGGGAAACGGGCTCCTCGAAGATGTCCAAGATGATCGTGGCGGAAGCGGTCTGGAAGGTCTGGAAGCTGAGGTTTCTGGATCTCTTCGGACGCCTTTGATGAACTGCTCTTCATGCCCCTGACCTACCTTCTCTATCGTTGCCCTGGCTGCGGCCATGACCCTCTGGAAGGGGTGAAGGACGAGGCCACCTGCCCTGCTTGCGGCTTGGCTTTTGCCCGCGGCGGGGAAGGGGGGTTGATTCTTGGCCGGGACTCCTCCGGTGGTGTTTGGGAGGGCCCGGGCCATCGACTTTCAGCGTCCATCGAGGGCAGAACGGTAAGGCAGATCTCGGAGTTCCGCCCTGAAGGGGCCTCCATCCACCGGGCTGAGGTGATTGTCAGAAGATCTGGGGTGGAGTCGCCGGTTCGATTTGGAGGGGAGCTCCTGGGATTCGCCGAGGCCATGGGGGGGGGAGTTTCGGGGACCCTCGATCTTTCAAAGGAATCCCTCACTCTTCGTACCGGGCCGGAAGCAGAGAGGGAGGATTGGCCCCTCCTACATATCCGGGCCGTCCAGACGAGCTCCAGCACCCTTCAGTTCTCGCCGGTCTCGGGGGGTCTGGTGGAATTCCGATTCCCGAACGACTCTCCCTTCCGTTGGGAGACCCTTCTACGGGAAAGCCTCAGGTTGGCCTACCGACGAGAAGGACTGGGAGAAATCGTCGAATTCCAACCCCGGATCGTCGCGGAATGACCTGGTATCGGTTGCTTCGGCTCCTCGTGACCCCCGCCGTCCACGCCGCGGTCCGCCTGGACGTGGTTGGGAAGGAGAACATTCCGGCCTCGGGGCCGTTCATCCTGGTGGCGAACCA
>JBDHGR010000097.1:0-14860 GCA_039589815.1 Gemmatimonadota bacterium
GGGGTTCCCGTGGTGATGATGAGCGGAAAAGCCACCCTGGGGGATGCCGTCCAGGCCACTCGCCTCGGAGCCTTCCACTTCATCGAAAAACCACTCACCCCCGAAGCAGTGATCCTCACCGTCCAGAGTGCTTTGGAGGTCAGCCGGGCCAGGGACCTCTCCCGGGCCCTCCGGGAGGAACTTGGCCCCGAGGCAGAACTCATCGGCCGCTCACCCGCCATCAATCGGGTCCGTGAGCTGGTCCAACGAGTGGCCCCAACCGAGGCCCGGGTCCTGGTCACCGGGGAGAGCGGCACCGGGAAGGAGCTGGTGGCCAGCGCCATTCACGCCCTATCTCCGCGGAAGGGTCGGCCCTTCATCCGGGTCAACAGCGCGGCCATTCCGAAGGATTTGGTGGAGAGCGAGATGTTCGGCCACGAACGGGGCGCATTCACCGGAGCCACGGAACGGCGCCGGGGCCGGTTCGAGCTGGCCAACGGGGGAACCCTCTTCCTGGACGAGGTGGGAGATCTGGGTCCCGAGGCCCAATCCAAGTTGCTCCGGGCCATCGAGACCGGCGTGGTGGAGAGGGTGGGAGGGGGAAAGGCCATCCAGGCAGATGTGCGGGTCCTGGCCGCAACCAACCACGACCTCCGTGCCCAGGTGGACTCCGGGACTTTCCGGCAGGACCTGCTCTTCAGGCTGGAAGTCGTGCCCATCCATCTACCGCCCCTTCGGGAGCGCATGGAGGACCTCCCCCTCCTTGTGGCCCATACCCTAAAGCTCCTCCGGAAGCGGCACGGGCTCCCCACGCCGAACCTTACCTCGAAGGCCATGGAGGCCCTGCACCGTTACGCCTGGCCCGGGAACGTTCGGGAGCTCATGAACATTCTGGAGCGTCTGGCAATCCTCAGCACTGGGGACCCCGTGGAACCGGAGGAGGTCGTTCAGCTCCTTCCAATTGCATCCCCAGGTGCCGCCGCCACACCCACGTACCACGAGGGCGATCCCAGGCCCCTGAGGGACCGCCTGGACGACTATGAGCGGGTCCTGATTCAGGGAGCGCTGGACGGGGCCACCGGGAACGTGGCCGAAGCCGGCCGCCGCCTCCAGACGGACCGACCGAACCTATACCGGCGTATGAAACGTCTGGGGTTGCGCACACCCTAGCCAGATACGTGTCAAACTGCGACACTGGATGACGTATTGAAGGTACCGCAGCCCCTCCACCAGGAAGGCCCAGGACGTGCAACTATCAGTCAAACCAGCACTTACTGAGACCCGGCAGTCCTGGTACGGCTCCTGCCTTAGAACTCTTCGGCAAAACGCAGGTCCCTCACAAGGGAGAGAACAATGACGAAGGGTTTGGTGTTCCTGGCAGGGCTCGGCCTGACCTTGGGGTCGCCCGTCCTGGGACAAGAACGCCCCATCGAGGAAACAGACCTCCCCCGCTGGGTCGAAGAGGACGTCATCAACTTTTTCAACGATCCCACAACCATCCACTTCTCGGGCCGTGCACGCATCCCGGGCACCCGAGTGGTGGTAGGAGACGTGGCGGCCCTGGGGGGCCCGTTCACCATAGCCGGGGAGGTGGACGGTGACATCGTCGTGGTGAATGGCGATCTGGTGTTCGAAGCGGGGGGTGTAGTTACCGGAGATGCCCTGGTGGTCGGCGGCAGGGTTTTTGGCCAGGATGTCGGGGAAGTGGGCGGAGATCTGAGAATCTTCCACGAGCCTCTTCGTTACGTGCAGCGCGGCGACAGAATCGCTTCCGCAGGCAGGCCGTCCGACCGAGAGGGGTATGGCCCCGACTTCCCATGGGGGGATGCTCGATTCACGATCAAATCGGGCCAGAACTACAACAGGACAGAGGGTCTTCCCGTCATGTTCGGCCCATCCTTCCGCACGGCTGGGGCCAATCCTCTTCGGTTGGATCTTCTGGGCATTTGGCGCACGGACATGGGCTTCGAGTTGGATGAGGATGATTTCGGGTACCACCTCAGGGCCGAACAGGCCCTGGGCGGGAGGAACAACATCTCCGTCGGCGGCACCTTCTTCTCCGCCGTGGATCCCATCGAGGATTGGGGCCTCACCAATCTGGAAGCCTCCCTCGCCACCTTCATCCTCCACCAGGACTTCCGGGATTACTACGAGCGCCAGGGGTGGAGCGCCTTCGCCAAACTCCGCTTCCCCTATACGCCAGTGGAGCTCAGGGCCGAGTACTTCGAAGAAGACCACGATTTCATGCCGGTGGCCAGCCCCTGGTCCATAACCAAGAACGACGATCCCTGGCGGAGGCAGCCGTTGGTCGCCGAGGGGAGGGCCCGGTTCATGGAGGGTAGTGTCACGCTAGACACCAGGAACGACCTGAGCGACCCGTCGGATGGTTGGTTGGCGAGGGCCACCGTCAGGAGGGGGCTTGGGGGCGAACTCTTTGTACCGGCTCACCTGGTATCGGCAGAGGGGCCCCCGGAATCCATCGATGCCCAGGAGTTCGATACCGGGTTCCTCACTGGGTTCCTGGACCTTCGGGGGTATCTCCGGATCAACCCGGGAGCGTCCCTCAACCTGAGGGGTGTGGCGGGTGGAGCCCTGAACGACGTTCCCCTTCCGCCCCAATACCAGCACACCCTTGGCGGAGTTGGGTCACTCCCGGGCCATCACAACTTCGCCCAGGATTGTGGAGCGAGGGAAGTTGCACGGGTATTCGACCACCCCACCGGCGATACCGTCCTTCGGAGCGAGGTCTTCCCTTCCTACGGCTGTGATCGATTCGCCCTCTTTCAGGCTGAGTTCCGCGGCAACCTCTTTATGGACTGGAGCCCTGGATGGAACGACGAAGGGGATCCCTGGGAAGACGACTGGAACTGGTACCCCGACATCGACTTCTCACCGAATTGGGCTGCCTTCTTCAACGCGGGACAGGCTTGGAACAAGGGGAGTGACGAGGTCGAAACGCTCATGGACCTGGGCGTGGGCATTTTCTTCGGGGACCTAGGCGTCTACTTCGCCTATCCCCTGACCAAAGACAAGAACGGAGATCGGGACGGAAACCTCTTCATCCGACTCAGCCGACGGTTCTGAACGAAACTTGTTGAGGACTCCGGTACGCGTCTTTTTATTTCTGGCCCTCCTGGGCTTCCAGACCGTCAACCTGGCAGCCCAGGAGTGGGAACCCCTGCGCTTCGATATCCTGACGGAAACCGGCGAGGCCGTGGTGGAGATGGGAGACCTCTTCACCGATCCCTCCCTCGTGGAAGCCGTGCGCTCCGGCCTCCCCCTTCGAATCCGTCTCAGGATCCAGCTATGGAAAGACGGGTTCTTCGATAATCAGAAGGACCAACACGATTGGCGCGCCACCATCCTCTTCGATCCCCTTACACGACGGTACCGGGTCCAGAGCTCCGAGAGGACAGGAGCCCAGATCGAGGTGAACACGTTGGAAGAGGCCCAGGCCGCCCTGCAGCTCACCCTGACCGTTCCGATCCGGCCCACTGAGTCAGGGCGCTATTACTATGTGGCCGCAGTTGAGATGGAGACCCTCTCCCTCAGCGATCTGGAAGAGCTCCAGCGGTGGCTCCAAGGAGAGCTCGGCCCGGCAGTGGCCGGGGACCGTGAGGTTGAGGGGGCACTGGCCACGGGCTTCCGACGGGCGTTGGTGAGAATGTTGGGGTTGCCGGCCAAACGGTTTCAGGTCCGCTCTCCGGGTTTCCGAGTGGAGATCGGCGAGAAGATCGGTGAGAAGATCGGCGGGAAGATCGGCGGGGAAACCGGCCGCGACACAGGCAGCCCCGAAGTCAGCCCTTTGTCGCCCACCGCCGGGCCGTGAGGCTCTCCACACGATCCCGCCTGAGGGTCACGCCGATCCCCGGACCACTGGGCACCGGCATCATACCGTCGTCCATAAGAAACTCCGGCTCAACAATGTCCTCCGCCCAGTAGCGGCGGCTTTCGGAAATGTCACCTGGAAGCAGGAAGTTGGGCAGGGAAGCCAGGGCCAAGTTGTACGCTCGCCCGACGCCCGCTTCCAGCATGCCACCGCACCATACCGGCACGTTCTTTTCAGCACAGAGGTCATGGATCTTCCGGGACGAGTCGAAGCCACCCACCCGGCCCGGCTTGACGTTAATGATTTTCCCGCTCCCCAACTCGAGGGCCAGGCGGGTGTCTCCCGGACCCCGGATGGACTCGTCCAGGCAGATGGGAGTTTCCATCTGGGCTTGAAGCAATGCGTGGTCTCG
The DNA here is from genome assembly GCA_039589815.1 of Gemmatimonadota bacterium. Lineage (GTDB taxonomy): Bacteria > Gemmatimonadota > Gemmatimonadetes > Longimicrobiales > Gaopeijiaceae > JABDNZ01. Next base: position 4,221 of record JBDHGR010000097.1, read on the forward strand.
CAGGTCATCGAAGCCCAGCGGCTGTTCCACCATCATGAGGTTCAACCCGTCCAGCTTTTTGTAGCCCTGGGCAAGCCGTTCTTCAACCTGTGCCAGGAGTTCTCCGTCGGTGCCTTTGAGGCCTACGCTTACCCCCACGGGGACCTCTGTCCTGGTCCCGCCCAGGAGCTTCGCCAGAGAAACCCCTCTCCTCACGGCCTCGAGGCCCCAAGTGCCCATCTCGACTGTAGCCAGAGCCATGGGATGACCCCGGATCCAGGACACGGGATCCAGAGCCGAATCCGGGTCCGGGAAGTCGATGCCCACCACCGACGGAAGGACGTACTCCGTCAGGACATGCCAGGCCGTATCCGGCGTCTCGTAGGAATAGTTGGGTGCGTCCCCAGCGACACACTCAGACCAGATTTCCCCATCCTCACTCTCCATGCGGAGGAGGAGAATCCGCCTCTCGTCCGACCCCCCGGTGCTGATCTCGAAGCGCTCCAGGAGGCGTAGATGGATCTCAAGAAGCTCGACTTCCCGAATCTTCATGGTTTGGCGCCTCCAGGCGTCTCCCCGCCGCCAGCTAAAACGTAGAACGAAACCGCCTCCCCCCGAAGGAACTCCCGTACCTCGTACCCCCGGGAGAGGTAGTGGACAAAGGCCGCACGGGTAGCCTCCCGCCACAGAATGGCGAGCGGCATGTCCTTTTCCATGATGGTGTCGATGACAGCCGGCACGGCCAGGAGAAGGTAGGGGCCGTCCAATCCCAGAATGGGGGTTCCTGGAGAAGGGAAGGACCCTTCGTCCCGGGTCGGGAGAACGTGGGGCGCTCCGGTGAAATCACGGATGGCCGTCTCGCCCTCCAGCCGGGATTCCGCCCTCTCCGAGTCCAGCTCCCAGATGGCCACCAGCCGGTCCGTGCCGACCCCACGGTGCAGGGGTGAGTCGGTCTCACCGTACATGTTCTCCACGTACTCCCGGCTCAGGATGCCCAGCTTGGAGAAGTTCACGTGGGCGTTCCGACCCTGGAGAGGGTCGAAGGTCCAGCGCATCTCCCCGATACCGCGGCCCAACATCACGTCTCGTTGGTAGCGTTTCAGCCGGGTGCCTAGACCCCTGTCCCTGCCATCTCCACGAACCGCCAGCATGTCGGACCAGTGGACCAGTTCCCCGTCCAGGATTCCCGTCAACCCGAACACGAACCCCTGAAGGATTCCAGCTTCATCGAAAGCCCCCGCCGCCAATCCACCCAGACGGTTCGCGATCATGAGGATCGCCGCCGAGACTTTCTCTGAGAATCCATGCCCCCACACCTCTTCCTGCAGTTCGCCGCAGGTCTCGTAATCCTCCTGGGAAACGAAAGGCCGGAAGGTCAACCCGTCAGACATCCGACCTCCTCAAGGGCCCAACAGGAGAAGACGGGCCAGCAGGGCGCAGCGCTCCACCTGCTTGTCCACAAAGAGGAACTCGTGTGGTGCGTGGGCCCCATCCCCAACGGGTCCCAGTCCGTCCAGTGTAGCGGTGAACTGACTCGTGGTGTTGCCGTCGGAGCCGCCCCCGGCCATGGCTTCCTCCAGCTCCATCCCCAGATCCCTTGCCGCCCCCAGAGCGGCCTCCCAAAGGGATCGGTTTCGCGGAGTCGGCTCCAGCGGCGGAACGTGGAAACCGCCCTCGATATCCAGGGTGGTCCCCGGGACGGTCGTGGTCAGGCTCCGGACCATCTTCTCGAGCTCTTCCCCGTCCTGCATGGAGAGAACACGAACGTCGACCTCTCCGACGGCTTCCGGAGCAATGACGTTCGAACGGGTTCCCCCGGAGATCACTCCCACGTTCACGGTGATCCCCCGGTCCAGGTTCGTCATACCGTGGAGGGCCTGGATCAGGTGGGAAAGCTCCAGAATGGCGCTGGCTCCCCCGGTTGGATCCAGGCCTGCGTGCGCTGCCTTTCCCGTCACCCTGACGAAGAAGCGCCCCCAGCCTTTTCTCACCGTTTTCAGCTTGCCGTCCAACCCCATCCCCGGCTCGGGGACAAAGGCCCTCGCCGCCTCTTTCGCCGCCTGGCGGATGGCAGATTCCGATTCCGGGCTACCGATCTCTTCGTCGGAGTTGATGAGGATGATGGGCGTCACCTCCGGCTGAACCCCCACCCTTTGGAGGATCTTCAGCGCGAAGATCATCTGGGCGAGACCTGCTTTCATGTCGAAGACCCCTGGGCCCCTCAGGCGGTCGCCATCCCTCACCACGGGCATGGTGTCCAGCGTCCCCAACTTCCACACGGTGTCACAATGCCCCAGGAGAAGCTGGGCCGGCCTGGCAGGATCCCGATCCCTGGGCTGGGCCAGGAGGTACCCACCCGTCTTATGACCCGGAGTCCTCTCAACGTCGAATCCGATTTCCTCCAGTGCTTCCGTGAGATGCTCCTGAACCGGGATCTGGCTCTCGGGCACGTCACTTGGAGACTCCATCGAAGCCAGCTCCATGATGAAGGAGATCATGGCCTCCTTCTCCTCGGCCGCTGCTGCCAGGATCCTGGCTCCCAGCTCGGTCATGTATACAGGCCTCCTCGTCGGTAGCTCTCATCCACCAGCTCGATGGGATGCAGCACATCCATCCGGGCTCCTTCCATCTCCAGTGCAGCCCCGATCTGCATCATGCACCCCGGATTCCCAGTGGCCACCGCCTGGGCCCCCGTTTCCATGATCGCCCGGGTCTTATCATAAACGATCCGTCCACCCAGGTCGGGGTGAGTGACGCCGTAGATCCCCGCTCCGCCGCAGCATTCGTCATTCCCCCTCAAGGGAACCAGCTCAAGACCCGGAATCGAAGCCAGGAGGTTCACGGGTTCCTCCGACACTTGCTGGGCATGGAGAAGGTGACATGGAGCGTCGTAGGTGACCGTAAGGCGAACCACCCCTCCTCGGAGGAGGCCCGGCCGGCCCAGGATCTCCGAAACATCCTGGACCCTGGAGGCCAGGGCTGTCGCCCGATCCAGGTATTCGTTGTCCCCAGCCAGAAGGTGGGGATACTCCTTCATGGACGCTCCACACCCTGCCGCGTTCACGGCGACGAGGTCCAGCTCCATTGATTCGAAGGCCCGGATGTTCTTCCGGGCCAGCTCCCTGGCCCCTTCCAGATCACCCGTGTGGGCATGGATGGCCCCGCAACATCCCTGGCCCGGGACCTTCATGACCCGGAAGCCATTGGCCTCCAGAACCCTGGCCGTTGCCTGGTTCACCCGGCCCAGGAGGCCGTCCTGGATACATCCCATCAGCATCCCGGTCCGGGAGTCTCCGCCCAGGACGCCCCTTGCTTGGGGGGGTCTCGGCTCCTCGGCCGTTCCGCGGCCTCCGTTCAGAGCCTCCGGCCGGGCCGTGGCGGCGATCATGCCCAACCCCAAGCGTGCCTGTCCTAGCACGCCTCTAACCGGAAGCCTCCGGGCAGCCACTCGAGGAAATCCTGTGCCCCTCAAGACCCGGGCCAGGAACATTACGGGGGGCGAGAGTGAAGGGCTGGCCATGATACGGGGCAAAAGCCTAGTGAGTACCTTCGGCGGCGCCGCGCTGGCCGTGACCTCCCGGGCCCCTTCCAGGAGGCGCCCGTATTCCACACCTGAAGGACAGACAGACTCACATGCCCTGCACCCCAGGCACCGATCCAGATGACGGTGGAGCGATTTGGATCCGGGCTCGATTCGCCCCTCTACGACCGCTCGCATGAAATGGATCCGGCCCCTGGGAGAGTCGGCCTCATCGCCAAGGCGGGTATAGGTGGGGCAAACGGGAAGGCAGAAACCGCATTGCACACAGTTGAAGAGCTTCTCCTCCTGGTTCTTCAGCTCCCGTAGCCGGCGCTTCATCCCGGTCACGTCATCGCCTCCCCTTCAACAGATGAAAGGCAGCGGCGAAAACCCCTTTGAGTCCACCCTTCAAACGAAAAAGAAGGGTGCCCCTGAGGAGTCTTTCGGTATTCCGTGTGTAGGGGAACCACCATGGCTCCCTCTTCAAGCCGAATCGGTCCACCACTACACTTCGGCTCCGAGTCACCTCCTCCAAACCTTCCACACCATGGCTGCGGCCGAAGCCGCTTTCCCCTACACCCCCGAAAGGCAGGCTCGGGAGTCCGAAGTGCACCAGGGCATCGTTCACGCACACGGCGCCTACACGAAGGCGTTGTGCGATCGCGATCCCCCTGGCCTGGTTTCGAGTCCAGACGCTGGCCGACAGGCCGTAAGGGGTCTCATTCGCCAACTGGACCCCTTCCTCCCCGTCCCTCACAGGAACGATGGTGAGGACCGGCCCAAATGTTTCTTCCCGGAGGACGCTGGAAGAGGGGTCCGCACCCGTCAGGATCGTGGGCTCGAGGACGTTGGAGGCCGGATCGGTCCGGTGTCCTCCGACCACTACCGTTGCGCCGCCTTCCACCGCCTCCTTCAACTGATGCTCAACCCAGGCAAGCTGAGAGGCGGTGGTCATGGGCCCTACCTCCACTCCTGAAGTGGAACCAGTCTTCACTTTTCGCACCCCAGCCAGAACCTCCCGGAGGAAGGCATCATACACCTCTTCCACCACATAAACCCGCTCCACAGCGATGCAGCTCTGGCCTGCATTCAGGAAGGACCCCCAGACGATTCCTCCTGCGGCTCGCTCGAGATCCGCATCCTCCAGAACGATGGCCGGATCTTTTCCGCCCAATTCCAGAACCGTCGGAGTGAGGGAATCCGCCGCCGCCGCCAAAACGGCCCGGCCAGTCCGGGGACCGCCTGTGAAAAAAACCTTGTCCACCCCGGACCGGACCAGAGCCTCGCCCGTTCCCCCGCCTCCGATGACAACCTGGACCAGCCCCTCGGGCAATCCGGCTTCTCTGGCGAGGTCTTCCACCAGAAGCCCCGAGTAGGGCGTAACCTCCGACGGTTTCAACACCACACCATTCCCCCCGAAGAGGGCGGTGCAGGTAGGCGTCATGGAAAGAATGAACGGATAGTTCCAAGGGGAGATCACCGCCATCACGCCCAGGGGATCTCTCTCAACAAAGGCCCGCTTCCATGCTAGCCAGCCCGTGGAAATTCTTCGGGGTCGGAAAAAGCCTGAAGAATGTTTCAGCAAATACCTGATGTGGTCCACCACCGAAACAATCTCTATGGTGGCCTCGACCCGGGGCTTCCCAGTCTCGGCGACGATGGTGTCCTCTATCTCCTTGCTCCGTTCCCCCACGGCTCTCAGAAGCCCCCGGAGCCGTCGCTCCCGGTCTTTCGGGGAGAGGGTAGCCCATCCCACCTGCACGGAACGGGTCCGGGCCACCCGGTGAGGAATCTCGTGGGCGGGCGTGATGGCCAATTCCCCCACCAAGGAGCCGTCGGAAGGCCTCAGCACACGCAGGACTTCTGGATCCCCCGCTGAAGAGGACCAGTTTCCACCCTGCTCCGGAGGCGCACCTGTCATGATAGGCCCAGCCTTCCCGGCGCCAGAATCCCGGCAGGATCGAACTGAGCCTTGAGCCCAGCCATGAGGTCCCTTCCCCCATCGCTGACACCCCAGGGTCCCACTTCTCTCATCAGGAAAGCCGGCCCGGAGCTGAGGGTCAGGCTTCCCCCCTTCCCCTCCACCCTCTCCCTGAGGTGCCGTAGGGTAGCGACCCAGGGGTCCAAGGCACTGGCAGCCTCTGGTAAATCCGACACACCCAAGCGGACTACCCCAGCACCCACATGGGCCGAGAGAGCCACTCTCGCCCCCGGTGTGGACCAACCGGTCGCCAGGGCCCTCAATCCTTCCGCCTCATCCAGGAGGATCCCGAGTTCAGACGGAAGGAGACACAGTCGGGCCACCATGGCTGCACCCTTCTCCCAGTCCCCCAGGGTTCGGTGAAGTGCCCGGCTCTCCTCCCTCCCCAGCCGGTCGGTGTTCCCCGCATGACCGGAAAGATCTGCGTTGATCCGGGCCTCCATCTCGGCTACCTGAGCCCTGGAACCCAGGAGCCGTACAACCAGCGCGGGACCTCCCGGCGCCAAGGAATCAAAGAGCTCCACGGCGGCCAGGGGGAGGGAAGAGCGGGCCATGGCCCGGGCTGCGGAGAGGAGCCCGGACATCTCCAGCCCCCGGACCACCAGGGTCACGTCCATGTCCGGGATGGGGAAGAGGCGCGCCGAGACCGAGGTCACCACGCCAAGGGAGCCCCAACTCCCAATGCTCAAACGGGTCAGGTCGAACCCGGCCACGTTCTTCACAACTCGGCCACCCCACCGGAGGATCTGTCCGTCTCCCGAAACCAGCGTGAGGCCCAACACATGGTCTCGGGGAGTTCCATACAGATGCCGGAGGGGCCCACCCGTTCCCAGAGCCACAACCGCGCCGAGGGATCCTACGCGGCCGCCGGGGGGATCCAGCGGAAGCCACTGGCCGTGAGGGCCCGTAGCGCCACTGAGGGCTTCCAGTGAAAGTCCGGCCCCCGCCGTGAAGGTCAGGTCCGCCGGCTCGTACTCCTGGATCTTATTCAACTTTCCCGTGCTCACCACCAGCCTTACGTCCGCCGGGCCTCCTCCCTGCAGCCAGTTCCCGAAGCCTGCAGGCAAGACCCGCCACCCCTCCTCACTGGCTTTTGCCAGAACCCCCGCCAGCTCCTCCTCGGAGGAGGGAGCCAGAACCGCTGCCGGGCATCCCTCCCTCTCCGGACCGGTACGCCAGCGCTCCATCTCCCCTTCCGGGAGGAGCGTCTCCGGGGCCACCCAAGTCTCCAGGACACGGCGAACCGAATCGCTCACGAGACCGCCTCCGATCCGGGAGACCGCGCCTCCGGGACCACCTTTCCAGGATTGCACCGCCCCTCGGGGTCGAAGACACCCTTCACCTTTCTCAGTAATTCCAACTCCTGCGGGGAAAAGACCAGCGGCATGTATTTCTGTTTGTCCGCCCCGACACCGTGTTCGCCGGTGATGGTTCCGCCCACCTCCACGCAGACTCCCATGATCTCTTTGGAGGCTGCCTCCACCCTTTGGGTCTCCTCCGGGTCCCGCCGGTCGAAGACGATGTTGGGGTGGAGGTTCCCGTCCCCTGCATGGAAGACGTTGGCCACCTGTAGCTGGTACCGGTCGGCGATCTCGGCGATGCGGGAGAGAACCTCCGGAAGGCGGGTCCGGGGAACAGTGGCGTCCTGCACCAACAGGTCCGGGGCCAACCTTCCCATGGCGCCGAAGGCTTTCTTTCTCCCCTTCCAAAGGGCCAATCGCTCTTCCGCGCTTTCGGCCCTCCGCACCTCCCGGGCGCCGGCGGCCTCACAACACCTCTCCGCTTCCTCAGCTTCCAGCTCCAGCCCTGCATCCACACCGTCGAACTCCACCACCAGGGCAGCTCCGGCGTCGGTCGGATACCCCGCCGCGAAAATGCTGGCCTCCACAGCCTTGATGGTGTTCCGGTCCACAATCTCAAGGGCCGCCGGCAGGAGACCCGCGGAAATGATGGAGGTCACGGCACGCCCCGCATCCCCCAGCGTTTCAAAGATGGCCAGGAGGGTACAGGTGGCTTCAGGTAGCGGAACCAGAGCCACCTCCACCTCGGTGGCCAATCCAAAACACCCTTCGGAGCCCACGAAGAGACCTACCAGGTCGAAGGAGGGTGCTTCCCGACCCTGGCCCCCCAGCCATACGGTTTCACCGTCCGGCAGAACCACCCGAAGTCCCGTGATGTACCTGCTGGTGACCCCGTACTTCAGGCAGTGTGGGCCCCCGGAATTTTCTGCCACGTTACCCCCGATGGTGCAGGCCGTCTGGGAGGATGGGTCGGGAGCGTAGTGGAGTCCGAATGGAGCGGTTTCGGCGGAAAGATCCTTATTCACGACCCCGGACTGGACCAAGGCCCTCCGGTTCTCAGGGTCAACCTCCAGGATCTTGTTCATCCTCGAAGTCCCCACCACCACTCCTCCCCTGGTGGCCAAAGCTCCCCCCGAGAGCCCGGTTCCGGCGCCCCGGGGAACCATGGAGACCCCATGCCGGTGAAGGGCTCGAGCTACCTGGGCTACCTCATCCGTATTTGATGGTAGAACGACGGCCTGGGGGGCCAGATTGTGGGCCGTTTGAGCGTCAGACTCATAGACCAGAAGGCGGTCCGCTTCGCTGATGACCCACTCCGGGCCCACCGCCGCAGCCAGTTCCGCCAGAAGGCCAGATGAAAGGGTGTTCACCGGAGGAAGCCTGGAATCTGTGGGGGTTTGGGATCCATACGCTGAGGATACCAGAGGCTCTCGGAGGGAGCAACCGGTCTCGTAGGGTCCGCCCGGTGCCATCGCCAGCCCAGACCGGCCTTAGTCTCTCCGTCGATCCAGATGGAAAAGGGCGGCCTCGACACTGGCCGTGGCGGCTTTGGCCAGCTTCTCCGGGATCTCACCCCCGTAGATTATGACTGCCAACTCCTCGGCGCTCGCTTCCGGGCGCCTTAGTCGAACCGATTGAACTTCCTCCAGTCGCTCCAGGCGGTGACGTCGGAAACGATTCACGAAGGAGGATGGCCGAGTGATGGGCGGGCCGTGACCGGGGTAGACCACGGAGGGCCTCTGGGCTTTCACCTTTTCCAAAGATTCGAGATAATCTTCTACACACCCGAGATACTCCCCGATCCAGGTGGTATTCCCCCTTCCCAGTAGGAGATCTCCCACGAAGAGGGCGCCGGCCTCCTCCCAATTGAATGCGAGGTGGTCGTCGGTATGACCCGGAATCTCCAGGACCGTCACCGGACCCAGATCGGTGGGCACCTGGTCTCCTTCCCTCAGAATTTCAAAGGAGATACCGGAGCCTGCAGGAGGTCGACAGGAAGGGGGTCCGAGCACGAACGCCCCCGTCTTCTGAGCCAGCCGGACCGCGCCTCCTGCGTGGTCGCCGTGTCGGTGGGTGAGAAGGATCCGTACATCCTCGACCGGTTCCAGGGCAGCAGAAAGGGCCCGGATGTGTTCGTCCTCATCCGGGCCCGGATCAATCACCGCAACCTGCTCCACGCCGATCAAGAAGGTGCGTGTACCATCCAGTGTGAAGGGCCCGCTATTCCGGGCCTTGATTACACGGGGTTTCAGGGCTCCGACACCTCAGCGGCGCTCAGATGCGAGCTGTTCTGCCAACTTATCGGCCACCATCCCGATGGCTTCCTCATCCTCCGGCGTAAAAGCATTCGGCTCCATCGAGTCGATGTCGATCTCCCCGTAGATCTCGTCCCCGGCCCGAATCAGGATCACCAGCTCCGAGGACATTCCCGAAGCGTCTTCGATGTAATAGTCGATCTGGCTCACATCCGGAACGTTCTGGTTGGCCCCATCGGCCACGGCCTTCCCCGTGACACCCTCCCCTACCGGGATTCTGCAGTGCTCGGTCCTGGGGCCCACGTAGTTGTGCAACCAGAGCTCTTTACCCTCCTCGTCCAGGAGGAGCCCGCCCACCCAGTCGAACCGGTCGTCGAGCTCCTTCACATTCCGGACCGCATACCGAAGAAGGGCATCGGAGAGGTATCCCTCGTCCCTCATCTCCTGGAGTTCCGTCACCAACTGCGTCGAATCGATCATCAAAGTCCTATCCTGTTATGGCCCATCGTCTTCTTCCGCATCGCGGCGTAGCCTTTCAACTAACACAACTCAGGTCGACGAATCAAGGCCCCGAGCCCACCGGTGGGGGCTGATGTTCAGCCCGAACCGGCCTGGCGCCGCCAGCCATGTCACGCCTTACCGGGGAGTGAAGTCGGTGTCAGGCTCCAGGCGGTGTATGAAGCTGGCCAGAAGCTCGGCCGTGTTCTGAAGATCCCCAAGACTCACGATCTCGTTGGGAGAGTGCATATACCGATTCGGAACCGAGATCAGACCCGTGGGCACACCCATGCGAACGAGGTGGATGGCATCGGCATCGGTACGGGTCGCTTTGGGGGCCGCCTGGATCGTGAAGCTGATTCCCTCCGCCTCCGCCGCTTCCACCAACCGACCGAAAACCACCGGGTGGGCCGCAGACCCTCGACTCAAGACAGGACCTCCGCCAAGGGAATGCTCTCCCAGTTCTTTCTTTTCGATGTCCGGCACGTCGGTGCTGAAGGTCACGTCCACCACCAGGGCAACCTCCGGCTCAAGCGCAAAGGCACTCGACCGGGCGCCGCCTCCGGAGTAGGCGATCTCTTCCTGGACGGTGGCCACCGCCATGGTTGCGGCCTGGGGACGGTCCTCCGAAAGAAGCCGCAACGCCTCTAACACCACATAGGCCCCTATCCTGTTGTCGATGGCTCTGCTGGCAATGCGGTCTCCAGCCAGGCGAACCACTCCGGCATCCAGGACCATGGGGTCTCCCACCCTGACGCCCAGCTCTGCCACCTCCTCCGAGTTGGCGCAACCCAGGTCCACCCATAGGTCTCGTGTCTTCGTGGCCTTCACCTGCTCCTCCTTCTTGAGCAGATGGATGGGTTTCTTGCCGACAACACCCGGAATCGCCTCTTGGCAGCAAAGCACCTTCACCCGTTGGCCCACCAGGACCTGGGAGTCCCAGCCCCCGATCTCGTCGAAGAAGAGGAAACCCCCTTCGTCGACATGTGTGACCTGGAGGCCGATCTCGTCTATGTGACCGGCCAACATCACTCGGGGACCTCCATCCAGGTTCAGGCCGGCCATGGAGTTCCCTGTGACATCAGTCCAGACCCTGTCGGCGAACC
>JBDHGR010000097.1:14879-15725 GCA_039589815.1 Gemmatimonadota bacterium
GAACCTCTCCGCTTCCTCCCGCCAAACACGCGCCGGGGCCGCTTCAAAACCGGATGGACCCGGGGAATTCAGGAGTCTTTCCAAAAACTCGAAACGGTCAGACATAGCAGGACCTGAAGACATGGCGGGACCTCGACCGGCAAGGGTTCTTAAAGTCTGAAGAATGGGAAGGTAGGAGAGATGTAAGAGGAAAACCAGAAGGTCAACCGTCCCGACCTTTGTCGGGCTCGATGACGATCTCACCCGGGTGGTCCGGCGTTTCGGGCCCCCAAGTCCCCCGGTCACTTCCCTCCCCCTGGCGCCAAAAGGGATCGAAGCCGCCGCCGGGGAACCCACCTACAGTAGTGATCCGGATCGCTCCGGACTTCAGACGCCGTTCAAGGCTATTGCGGATTCGGCCCAGAAGGACCTTTCGGGTTGGGGGAAGGAGGAATGAGAACCCCACCAGGTCCGTGAGTATGCCGGGGGTCAGAAGGAGAGCACCCCCCAGAAGTATGGCAAACCCGTCCAGGAGGGCGCCGCCCGGAAGGCGGCCATGGGCCAGTTCGCCCCTGACCTTCCAGATAGTTCGGAGCCCTTCCAACCGGGCCAGGGCCGCCCCGGCCAATCCGGTCAGGACCACGAGGCCGATAGTGGGCCAAACCCCCACGAGCTGGCCCATCTGCACGAGGACGTACAACTCGAGGAGAGGGACCCCAACAAAGAGGAGAAAAAGGCGGCCGAGCAAGGACATGGGGGAGATACCCACCCGGGAACAAGAAGGGTCCGGTGGGGTCTCGGTTACCCATGAACAAGACCTATTTCCGGAGCGGTCTCGGGTTGAAGGCAAAGGTGAGGCCTCTCATC
>JBDHGR010000098.1:0-17357 GCA_039589815.1 Gemmatimonadota bacterium
CAACAGAACGGGGACATCTCCTCGCGGGATTTTCAGCTTTCCGGCGTGGGCGGCCGCCAGGCTTTCATACAGGAAGACACCCTGGTGTTGGACGATGCCGACTTCGTCCGAGGCCAGTTCTTCTTCCTCGCGGATCCCCGTGACCTCACGGGCTTTCCGCATGTGGACATACTCTCCCTGGACCCGGGCGCTGCGCCCCTTTCCGTGGCGCCAGGGGCCGAGCCAATTCAACTCTACCAATTCGAAAACGATCCGGTCACCCGGCAGCAGGTGGAAGGCTTCATCCAGGCTGAGGCCGTGGCGGAGAGGGACGGGCAGACCGTCACCGAGTCCGGGTGGTTCCGATACCTCCAACCCGGGGTGGACTACCTCCTCCATCCGAGCGGCCTCTGGGTCGCTCTTCGAAGGCCCCTCCGGCGGGAGGAGATGCTGGCCGTCACCTATGTGACTGCGGCAGGGGACACGATTGGGGACTACAACCCTGAGGGGATTCACAACATCGGTGGCCGGCCCACCCTGAAGCTCTTGAAGGCTTCGGGTCCCAAACATCAGCCCGGCGCCCCGACCTGGGAGATGGAGATGCACCAGGTCTATCGGATCTCCAGCTCTGACGATGTGGAAACCAATTCGGTGGCCCTCACCCTGTCGCTGGGGGAGCTCTCAGCGGGCCGGACGTTCAAGAGGCGGCCCACAGGGGAGGAGGTTACCCTTCTCAAACTCATGGGCCTGGACGAGGAATCCCCAATCGACGACCTGGATCCAGCCTTCCTCCTCCGGCCGGCTCAGGATTTCTTCCAGGAGCGGCCCCCAGTGACCGGGACCTTCATCGTGTTCCCCACTCTCCGGCCTTTCGCAGAACCCCCGCCAGTTCCCTCGTTGAGACTCTCAGCCGTTGAGACCAAGGCTATCCTGGGGGCCGATGCCAACGAAAAGATCTATGACGCCGTGGACCCGGTGGAACGCGAGAACGCCGGCCTCTATCGGCTCACCATTCCGTTCCGGATCAGAAGTGAGGGTGTCATCTCCAGCTTTTCCTTGGGGGCATTGGGGATCCGGGACGGGAGCGAACGAATTCACTTCGGCGACCGTCTTCTCCGTTCCGGAGAGGACTACCTCATCGATTACGACATAGGGCAAGTGACACTCCTGAGCCCTGAGGCCCTCTTCGCGGCGACTCCCGACGCCCGGGTCCGGGCCAGTTGGGAGCAGAAAGCCCTGTTCCAGATCGCCCCCACCTCCCTTTTCGGGTTCAACGCCCGATACGGGGTGGGTGACCGAGGTGCCATCCACTTGGTAGGCCTCTACCAGAAGGAACAGACCCTTCAGAATCGCCCCCAACTGGGGATGGAGCCCGCGTCGATTTTCTTGGGAGGCCTGAACGGAGATCTGACCTTTGGAGCCCGGTGGTTGGATCGAATCGCCGCTGGCCTTCCGGGTGCAGGGTCCGACGATCCCGCCACACTCCATCTCTCGGGAGAGATGGCTCTTTCTCTGCCCAACCCGAATACGAAGGGGGACGTGTACCTGGACGACTTCGACGCCACCGACGCCGTCCGACTTTCCCTCCGTGCCCGGGACTGGCACCTGGGAAGTGCTCCCGAAGATGGAGATGGCCTGGGTGGGGATCTGCCCCTTACCCCCATGGCTACGAACGCTCTCGGATTGGTGTGGCAGGACACCTGGATTCTGGAGGGCCCTGGAGGCGATAGCCTGGGGGTTTTCGAGGGTTATTTCCCTCGGAGGGATATTGACGAACAAATCAACATTGCGGGGACGGAAACCAGGGAGCCTGGTCTTCGCCTCACCTTTGGGGATGAGTCCGGGGGTGGGGCCCCGCCAGGAGGGGAGGGTTGGCGTTCCGTTACCAGCTTGCTCTCCAGCACGGGGAGGGATCTGACCCGTAGCGACTACCTCGAGTTCTATGCTTCGGGGGATGAGTCCCTCACTCTGGTCCTGGACCTCGGCCGAGACGGGGAAGACGCGTTCTTTATCGATGGGGAAGGGCAGACCTCGGGAACCCACCCTCAAACGGGGGAGTCCTGGGGCCTCGGATTCCTCGACCAGGAAGCGGACCCCCGTGTTGGAGAGATCTGGAACGGCCTTCTGGATGGGGCCGGTGTCTGGGTGGAGAACTGCATTGGGGCTCGGGGTCGGATCTATCCTCTGGGAGATCCTCGTGCCAACTGCACCCGGTCCAACGGGAGAAACGACACTGAGGACCTGGACGGCGACGGGAACCGTCTGACCGAGGACCGGGTCTACCGCTACCGGGTTAAGCTGGACGGAAGCTCCCCTTACCTGGTCCGAACGAGGCAGGAGACCGGAAGCTCCTTCCAGCTCTATCGGATTCCCCTCCGGGGTCCGAACGCCCTGAATGTCGGGGGGAGGGTCACGGAGGCCGATTGGCGGGCGGTAAAACACCTCCGGATGACGGTCATCGGCTCCGGCGCCCGCCGGGGGATGTCCTTGACTCGGCTTCAGCTCCTCGGGTCCCGCTGGGTGAAGCGAGGCCAGGAGGGCGTCCTCACGGGAATTGCCGGAGACCTCGAGGGAACAGGTGGGAAGGTGGAGGTCGGGCCGGTTAGTGCCCTCTCGGAGGGGACAGGTTACGCCCCGCCCCCAGGCGTACAGGAGGAATTGGACGACCCTTCCCAGGCCTATGCCGGGGGCGGCGTGGAGTTTAATGAGAAATCGTTATCCATCCGGGCGGTGAGCTTGGGACCCGGGGAAAGAGCCGAGGTATATAACCGGTTTCCTCAGCGTCCGCGCAACTTCCTCACCTACCGGCAGCTCAGGATCTGGGTCCTTGGGCGGGATGGGGATTGGGGCCCCACCGGAGGAGAGTTCTTCCTGAAGGTTGGAACGGATTCCGAAAACTTCTACCTCTTCCGGGCGAGGCGGTCAGAAGCACCTTCGGCGGGTGGGATTAGTGAGGCCGACTGGCTTCCTGAGCTTGTCGTGGACTTCGAAGAATGGCTGGCCCTCCGGAGGCAGGCGGAGGAGGAGCTCATCCAGAACCCACCGGTGCCCGGCGGCCCTCCCCTTGCCGTCTGGAGCGCCGATTCCACCTTTGCGGTGTTCTTGAAGGATCGAGCCAGAGCCCCAAATCTGGCGGCGGTACGGGAAGTATCCATGGGCATCTGGAACTCCGGGCCGTTTCCCCTGGAGGGAACGGTCTGGGTGAACGAACTCCGGTTGGACCGGCCTCTCCAGGATGCGGGCTATGCGGGTTTCGTTGATGTGGAGCTGGAGGCGCCTGAGCTCTTCCGAACGTCCGTCACCTATTCTGGGAGGGGCCCCTTTTTCAGGCAACTCTCCGGCGACCCGACCTTCCAGGGCGACGCAGCCCTATCCATCCACTCCACCGTGGAGTTGGGTCGGGTGATTCCAGAGGGGTGGGGTGTCTCAATGCCCGTGACCCTCACCCACACCGATTTCTCCCAGGATCCCACCTTCCTCGCCCGGAGCGATGTTCGGGTAGATCAGGTCAGGAACCTCAGGGAAACTGGGATCAGGGAGACGCGGCTGGAGGTTGGGCTCCGGAAGACCACTCCCATTGGGAACAGGTTCCTAGACCCGGTTCTGGACGGTTTGAGTCTTCGCGCGGGTTACTCCCGGACCCGCGTGTCTACCACCACCCTGGAATCGGCGGGGTCAGGTGTCGACGCCCGGGCAGAGTACTCCAAAGAGATTTCCCCTAGAGGTTTTAGCCTCATCCCAGGGTTCGCGGAGAGAATGGTTCGCGCGCTCTTCCCACGCGCATGGGAAGAATCACTTCTGGGAGCAACGCTTCGCTGGACCCCGGAGAGGATCAGGATGGGGACCCTCTTCACACATAGAGAGCGGGAGGCATTTCGGTTTGAGCAGATCCTCCTCCTCCCTGACGATGACGCCGTAACCCCGACCCTTTCTCCTGCGGAGGCTCTTGAAACCACCGCCCAGGTAGACTTCCAACCTTTTGAGATGGCCAGCGCGGAGGTCTCCTTTTTTTCCGTTCGGGACCTGCTCTCCCCCCAGGAAGCCATTCAGGATTCCCGTGTCCACCCAGCCCTGGAAAAAGAGAGAACTGGCTTTGGATCGCTGGACCTTGGGTGGGAGACGAACCGAATCCTCAGAACGCGGCTTGGTCTCAGGCCGTCTCTAGCCTCCTGGCTGAGAACGGACCTGACCCTGGCAACCGACTATGTCACGGATCGAAACGCCGCTTTGGTGGAGGAGTTCGTTGTCGGCACCGATACGGTTCTTGTGCTTCAGCGGAATGCCAACGGGAACCGAACCAGCCGGGCCACCGCCTCATTCGACCCAGGAATCCTGGCCCGAGCCCTTGCCGGCGGAGAACCCACAGGGGCCACGGAGCCCGGGGTAGAAGGGGCGGATGTCGTCGGCGGGGAGGAGACGCCGGGAGAAGTAGAGCGTGGTACATGGTTCCGTCTTCTCGACGCCATTGATCCCATCTTCGTATCCCGTCAGGGAGGCCTCTCTTCCCGGTTCTTCAGGGAGCCGGTGGACCCCGGAGCAGGGTTCCAACTGGGCTGGGGGAGCCGAGGAGCCCTCAGGATCCTCGAGGGGGACACCGCGTCCATATTTACCGGCCAAACCACCTGGGCCGGCGGGACCGGGCTCCGCCTCCCGATGAACCTGAGGGTTGCCGGTAACTTCTCCGAGTCCCGGACCCAGATCCTCCATATCCGAAGTGACAGGGAGCTCCATACCCGATCTTGGCCGGATGTAAGGGTGACTCTTACCCAGGTGGGCCTTCCGGAGGCAGCGAGGAAGGTGGTGGAGTCCGTCTCCCTCTCCTCCGGGCTCAGGAAGAACTCGAGGGAAACGACCTTCGGCGGCCGTGGTTTGCAACGGAGGGACAGCGAGGAATGGCAGATCCCCTTCGAGGTGACCGTCACGTGGGCAGGGACGGTGACCACCCGTTACACGGGTAGCTTTGCCAGAGGGGAGGGAGGAGACCCAACCGGAGGGACCCGTACCCGCAGGCACGACCACAGGGTCCTTCTTTCTTCGACCCTGGCCGAACCGCCCATGCTGAAGGAGAGGCTGGACGGCCCGCTCCGCTTGTCCGTGGGATATCAATACTCATCCGAGCTCAACTGCAGGGTACCCCAGGGAAGGGCCCACTGCGTGGCTTTCCTGGACTTCCTGAACCGCAGCGTGAACCTGAGTCTGGACACGGTAATCACGCCCCTGGAGGTCGGGCTTCATCTCACGTACACCAGTCGTCGGTCTTTTGTGGGCCAGCACGACGGGTCCACTCAGTTCCAACTGGGCTTGTTCGGTCAGTTCCTCTTCGACTCGGGGACCTTCCTGCCACCCTCAAACCCTTCGGCCTCCAGGGGGTTTTGAAGGGGTCCCGTCTGCCCATCCCGCCGCCCGGCTCCAGGTTCGATGATCATCCATGACCGCGATTGAGGGACGAACCCTCCTGAAGGGAGGCGTCCTCCTACTGGTCCTCTCATTATTGCGGTTGGGGGTGGACTCCATGTTCGCTTCCGATCCGATCTTGGTGGAAGGGAGCACCGATCTCTCCGGCCTCCTGGAGGAAAGCCTCGACGCAAAAGAGGAGGAGGAAAGGCGGACCGCTCCCTTCGCCCCGGGGGAGACGCTGGACCCAAATCGGAGCAGCGAGGAAGAACTCGATCGCCTTCCCGGCATCGGCCCCTCCACGGCCCGGGCTTGGGCCACGGCCAGGAGGGAAGAGGGAGGATTCGGGAAAGCGGAAGATCTCCTTAATGTGCCGGGGATTGGTCCCGCCACGCTGGATAAGATTCGCCCGTTCCTGGATTTCTCTGGTGGGGTGCCTCTCGATATCCTGGATCGGAGGAGAGACAGAACGACGGGGCCGACCCAAAGCGAGAGGACGAATCCTCGAGTGACGCCACCGGATCCTCCGTCTTCCGGGCGGCGGCCGCGGCGGATCGACCTGAACCGGGCGTCGCCGCAGGAGTTGGAGTCACTCCCTGGAATCGGTCCCGCTCTTGCTGCTAGGATTGTTGAGAACCGGCGCCGGTATGGCCTTTTCGTCAAACCGGAAGACCTTCTCCGAGTCCGTGGCATCGGGCCAGCCACCCTTGAGGGGATAAGAGAGCTGGTACTTCCCCAAGGTTTATAGCTTGACCCCCAGCTTCGCGGGTTCCTATGTTGGAGAGTGGGGGAAACGTTTGTTTACAATTCCGGATTATCGAACTTCTTGAGTTTTTCTCGGACTCGCAGGTATCGTTGAAAAGCACTGTCAGAGATCTTCGGCATCCCCTAGGGGGATGTAAGCACCGCCCCCCCAACTCCTGGGGATCCCAGATATGTATCCGGGATCCGAGTTTCCCGGCCGATGGTTCTTGCGGGATTCTATCAAGGAATTCCACCTGTATTCCTTCCCAATGGAAAACATGAAGCGATGGCAAACAATGTCGTCCAAGATCGTTTAGGCGACCTTTTCGTTCGAGAAGGCTTGATCACTCAGGCACAGCTTGAGGAAGCCCTGGACGAATCTCAGAGGTCGAAGACCCGGATCGGGTTTGCCCTGGTGAAGCTCGGGTTCGTGGCGGAGGACCAGTTGACCCGGGCCCTAGCCAAGCAGTTCCGTGTGCCGGCGGTAGACCTGGAAAAAGTCAAGGTCGACGACAAGATCCTGCGGCTGGTACCCGAAGAGGTGGCCATGAAGCATCGGGTCTTACCCCTACGAAAAGTGGGTCGGACCCTCACCGTCGCCATGGCCAATCCCACCGACATGGGAGCCATCGACAACCTGAAGTTCATTACACGGTACGAGATCGAGCCGGTCATTGTGGGAGAGTACACCCTCCAGAAGTTTCTGGAGGAATACTACGGTCTCGGCGAGACGAAGATGCAGGAGATGCTCGGCGATCTCCTGGACGAGGAAGTCGAGGTCCTGGAGGATCAGGAAGAAGACATCTCCGTCGCGGCACTGGAAGCAGAGGTCGACAAGGCCCCCGTGGTGAAATTCATCAACGGCCTTCTCACTGATGCCGTTCTGAAGGGCGTTTCAGACATTCACATCGAGCCCTACGAAAAAGAGGTCAGAATCCGGTATCGGGTGGACGGGGCCCTTCAGGCGGTGATGAGGCCGCCCATGAAGATGAAAGCAGCCCTCACCTCCCGCCTCAAGATTCTGGCGGACTTGAACATTGCCGAACGGAGGGTGCCCCAGGATGGTCGGATCAAGTTGAAGCTGAAAAACCGGGTGGTTGATTTCCGGGTTTCCACTCTTCCCGTGATCTACGGCGAAAAGATCGTATTGAGGATTCTGGATAAGGGGAACCTCACCTTTGATTTGAGCGAGTTCGGATTCGAACCGAAGGCTGAAGAAGACTTCATGAATGCCATCGCCAACCCGTATGGCATGGTGTTGGTGACGGGCCCCACCGGCTCTGGGAAGACGACGACCCTGTATTCGGCCCTCTCGAGGGTGAACCAGGAGCATGTGAACATCATGACGGCGGAGGATCCTGTAGAGTACAACTTACATGGGATCAACCAGGTCCAGGTCCGGACCGAAATCGGTATGTCCTTCGCTGCCAGCTTGCGGGCGTTCCTACGTCAGGACCCCAACATCATCATGGTAGGGGAGATTCGGGATTTGGAAACGGGTGGAATCGCAATCAAAGCCTCCCTTACGGGGCACCTGGTGCTCTCCACCCTCCATACCAACGACGCGCCGTCAACAGTGACTCGGCTCATCGACATGGGATTGGAACCGTTCAACGTCGCCGCGGCTTTGAACCTGGTCACGGCCCAACGGTTGGTCCGACGGATCTGCGATAACTGCAGGGTGGAAGCTGACTACGACGACCAGGTCCTGGAAATGGCGAAGCTCCCTTCCGGCTGGATGGATCAGGTGACCCTCTATCGGGGCGAGGGCTGCGACAAGTGCAACGAGACAGGTTACAAGGGGCGCCAGGGCCTCTACGAGGTCATGGCAATGAACGCCAAGATCCGCAAGCTCATCATGCAGGAGGTCTCCACCGATGAGCTCCAGACGGAGGCGATCGCGGATGGGATGCTCACGCTCCGCATGGATGGCCTGAGGAAGTTGGAAAAAGGGATCACCACCCTGGAAGAAGTGATGAAAGAAACCGCGGCGGGCTCCTGAGTCTGCCCGAACAAGACAGAACGAAGGGACCGACGACCGATACTCTGGTGGCGACCAAAGGGCCCCCAGACCCAACCAACCGGAGCCGAAACCGAGCCATGGAAGCCCAAAGCCCTCCCCGAGCGCCGTCACAACCGCCAGAGGAATTGAGCCTTCGCTCTCTTCTTTCAGAAATGATTCAAAAAAGTGCCTCCGACCTTCACCTGACGGTCGGGGACAGACCGAAGATACGGGTGGACGGAGATCTGGCGAACGCCCAGACGAAGCATGTTTTAAACCCGAAGGACACCCTCCAGCTTGCCTACTCGATTCTCACCGAGGCCCAGAAGAAGCGGTTTGAGACCGAGGACGAGCTGGACTTCTCGTTCGGTGTCCAGAACCTCTCACGGTTCCGGGGAAACGTCTACAAGCAGCGTGGCTGTGTTGCCATGGCCATCCGGCAGATCCCCTATGAGATCATATCGGTGGAAAAACTGGGCCTTCCGCCGATCCTGAACCAGCTGGCCGAGCGGCCCCGGGGATTGATCCTCGTAACGGGGCCCACAGGTTCCGGGAAGTCCACCACACTCGCGGCCATGGTAGACAAGATCAACCGGGAGCGGAAGAGCCATATCATCACCATCGAAGACCCCATCGAGTTCATTCACCGCCACCGCGGCTGCATGGTGAACCAGCGGGAAATCGGAGCCGACACCAGGAGCTTCGCCGCGGCGCTGAAGTACGCGTTGCGGCAGGACCCCGACATTATTCTGGTGGGGGAGATGCGGGACCTGGAGACCATCGGGGCGGCCCTCACCATTGCCGAGACAGGCCACCTCGTCCTCGCGACTCTCCACACCAACTCGGCGGCTGAGTCCATCAATCGGATGATCGACGCATTTCCTTCCCATCAACAGGGGCAGATCCGGGCACAGCTTGCCTTCGTCCTCGAAGGGGTCATCACGCAAACTCTTCTTCCCAAGGCGAAACGTCGGGGCCGAGTGGCTGCCGTAGAGGTCATGATCTGCACTCCAGCCATCCGATCCGTCATCAGAGATGACAAGATCCACCAGATATATTCTCTCATGCAGGCCGGGAAGAAGCATGGGATGCAGACAATGAACGACGCCCTCGCAAGCCTATACATGCGGGGCGAGGTGACCTTGGAAGAGTCCTTGAAGCGCTCTTCCGACCCAACCGAGCTCCTCCGAGCCGTCGGGGAATCGGATCAGGTGGAATAAACGGGGGTCCTGAAGACTTATGGCAAAGTATATCTACAGCGCCAGGCCGGCCGCCGGCGGAGACATCAAAAGCGGCGAACTGGAAGTCAAATCCAAGGATGAGGTCCAGGCGTTCCTTCACCGGCAAAAGATGATTCCGGTTTCGATCAGGGAGAAGGAGCAGGGTCTCACCCTCACCATCGGCACTGGGATCAAAACCCGCGACATCGTAATCTTCA
This sequence comes from Gemmatimonadota bacterium, assembly GCA_039589815.1. Taxonomy (GTDB): domain Bacteria; phylum Gemmatimonadota; class Gemmatimonadetes; order Longimicrobiales; family Gaopeijiaceae; genus JABDNZ01. The sequence goes on from JBDHGR010000098.1 coordinate 9,558, forward strand.
CGCGGCAGTTCGCCACGATGATCAACTCGGGGTTACCCCTGGTCCAGAGTCTCGACATCCTGGCCGAACAAACGGAGAACCAACATCTGAGGAAGGTGATCCAGGCCATCCTTTACGACGTTGAGTCCGGACACACCCTTGCCGACGCCATGGGGAGGCACCCCAAGGTGTTCACCGAGCTCTATGTGAACATGGTGGCGGCAGGGGAAGCCGGGGGTATTCTGGACACGATCCTCCTTCGACTTGCCACTTTCCTCGAGAAGAACGACGCGCTCATTAGGAAGATCAAAGGCGCCATGATCTACCCGGCGGTGATCTTCAGCGTCGCAGGTATCGCGGTGGTGATTCTTCTCATCTTCGTCATCCCGACGTTCCAGAACATGTTCGAAACGGCGGGAGTACAGCTCCCGATGCCAACTCGGGTCGTGATCGGGATGTCCTCTTTTCTGAAGGGCTACTGGTGGGCCGTGGCGGGGGGCCTCGTGGTCCTCGCCTTCATGATCCGTCAGACCTACGGAACCGATGGGGGGAGGCTCGCCATCGACCGACTCCTCCTGACCATCCCGATTTTTGGAGACCTTCAGCGGAAGGCTGCTGTTGCCAGGTTCACCCGGACCCTCGGTACCTTGGTTTCGTCGGGTGTCTCCATTCTGGAAGGCCTTGAGATCACAGCAAAAACCGCCGGAAACCGAGTCATCCATGATGCTGTCATGGGGTCCCGAGCCTCCATCGCCGGGGGTGAGACGATTGCCGGTCCCCTGAAGGAGTCGGGGGTTTTCCCGCCCATGGTGGTCCAGATGATCAACGTGGGGGAACAGACCGGTGGTCTGGATGAGATGCTGACAAAGATCGCAGATTTCTACGACGAAGAGGTGGATGCTGCCGTTGAGGCGCTTCTGTCGGCGATGGAGCCCATCATGATTGTGGTTTTGGGCGTGGTGGTGGGTGGCATGATCGTCGCTATGTATCTCCCCATCTTCGACATGATCAACACCGTGGCCTAGGGGGGCCACCAAAGGAAAGACTGGGCGGAGCTCGAAACCTATGGTCGGCCGCGACTTCCCGAGTGGACCGACTCCTGACCATCCAGCCGTCTGGGATCGCCAGGGCTAGGAGCCCTGCTCCTGGTCTTCAGCCTACTCCCGGTATTCCGGGCCTTTGACCTCGGTGCTGAGGCTACCCACCGGAGAGGGCTCATCGAGGTTGCAGAGGCTGCCCTCCAGTATTCTTGGTGGGGGAGCCTTCTGGTTGTCTCACTCGGAATCGTCCTGGCGTTTGGGTTGTCGGACCGGGCGATTCTGTTGGGGAGGGGGCTGGCCGCCTCGTTGACCCGGATCCCGCTTTCCATCTTTTCGATTCTGGTGGGGCTGCTGGCCATGGGCCTATCCTTAGCCGCCGGAGAGTTTCTCCATCAGGGGCTGTACACTTCGGTTGATGAGATGGTATCCGCCATCCACGCCCGCTATCTCGCCTCGGGAAACCTCACGGGCCCGCCCCTTGGCTTTCCGGAAGCATGGCTGATTCCGAACACCCTCATGGTGGAGCGCGGATGGGTCTCCCAGTATCCACCCACGCACCTTCTCATTATGGCGGCCTTCTTCCGGCTTGGCCTTCCGGCGTTATGCGGCCCAATCCTGATGGGCATAACCGCCTGGTTCCTGACATTGTCCTTCCCCCGCCTTTTTCCGGGGGAGGAAGCCGCCGGCCGGGTCGCGGGGCTCCTGATCGCCCTGTGTCCTTTCTTTCTTTTTCTGGCAGCAGGAGGTCTCAGTCACCTTACCGCCGGCGCCGCTGGTGCCGCGGTTCTATACGGAGGGCTTCGGGGTAGGGACGGCCACCCTGCCTGGGGGATCGCCGTGGGCGCTGCCGTGGGGATCATGGCGAGCGCCCGCCCCCTCGTCGGATTGGTATTGGGTGCAGCTATCCCCATCACCCTCTGGTTCCCTGAGGTCCTCCGAAACGGCTGGCGGTGGGGGGGACGCCGAGCCCTATTGACCGTCGCGGGTGGGTTCCCGTTCGCACTCTTCCTCGGCTGGTACAACCTGAACCTTTTCGGGCACTGGCTCGAGTTCGGGTATTCGGCCGCGTTCGGAAGTAACCATGGCCTGGGGTTCCATACCGATCCGTGGGGGTACATGTACGGCCCTCCGGAGGCCCTCGGCTTCACCTCAACCGATCTCCTTGCTGGTGGAGTTCAGTTGATGGAAACCCCCCTTCCCTTAACGGTCCTTTTGGGGGCCTGCCTGCTCCTGGGGCCTGGACTGCCGAAGGGAGGTGGGACTCTCCTGGCTTGGGGTTTCCTTCCCGTCCTGGCCAATGCCTCCTACTGGTTCCACGACCCGCGCATGCTGTTCGAGGCCGCGCCGGCCTGGATCCTTCTCGCTGTTCTGGGTGTGGTGCAGATCGTGCGCAGGTACGAGAAGAGGGGCGGGGGGTGGAAACGCTTGGCCGAGGGTACGGCTTGGGGCGTCGTAGTTGCCCTGGCGGCATCGGCGTTCTGGGGTGTGCCGGCTCGGTGGGGATCCTACAGGTGGGCTCCTGAAACCCTCGGCCGCATCAGGGTGCCGGCCATCCCCGCCGGCGAGCCACCTTTGGTGTTTGTCCACACTTCCTGGGACGAGCGTTTGAGCTCCGGGCTTCAAGGAGCCGGGGGCATGCGTCAGGACAGTGTCGTTTACCTCCTGCACCGCACTACCAGTTGCCAGCTCCATACCTACGCCCTAGGCCGGGCGGCCCGGGCGATGGCGAACCGCGTCGGTCAGGCGCAGCCTCCCATGGAGCCGATGCCAGGTCCGGAAGCGCCCGACGAACTTCTTTGGCTCCCGGTGGGTCCTGACCTCTCCATCAGGACCAGGGATGGAGAGAGCCTCTCCCCGGAGTGCCAGCGCCAGATCGGGGCCGATCGTTTCGGTGGCGTGGCCCTGGCACCGCTTCTCTGGCAGGGCGATCTTCCCGGTATCGAGGGTGGTTTCCCCATGTTCGTACGGGATCAGGGCCCAGAAGTCAACGATAGGATCGGCGCCCTCTTTCCGGCCCGGTCGGCCTATCTTTTCACACCCGTCGAGGCCGGCGGCCCTCCAGTGATCGTGCCATACTTGGAGGGAATGGCGCTCCTGTGGGGTGTAGGTGGAACCGAAGAGTAGAGATCCATGTCCAGAGCGTTCGTGAACGAAGACGCAGGTGGAGATCCGGCCCCAACCTACAGCTTGCCGGAGCGGGATTCTCCCTACTACGAGGAGGCTGCGGCCTGGGCCCTCCTACAGGGGGCAGATCAGGGCGACTCGGTGAGTGCCGAGTTGGCCACAGGGTATCGCTGGGGGGAAGAACTCCTCATTCCCCAGGTGCGGGCGATCCTCCAGGAGGCGCAGGAGCAGGATCAGGAGCGGGTCGTCCAGTTGGCGAGGAGATTCCTACGGGCTGCAGGAGCTCCAACCTCAGGGAAGTGAGGCGGGATCAGGGATTCCCACGATGAGGATGGGCGGCCCGGCGGGGAAACCTGCCGGGCCTTCCGTGTTTTAGACCAGGAAACCGAGGCCAGCCAACGCGGCCGAGAGGCCCAGTAAGGCCAAGACAGCCGGGTGAGCCCAGATCGGCCGAAGGACTCTCCTGACATCTTTCTGCCGGTGGGTGTTCAGTGAAATGGCCATTCGGCCATCACCACCCTTGCTTCCCTCGATGAGCCGGTCCTTCAGGAGGACGTTGATGGTCTCCTGGTATCTGGCTGGATCCTGCTGGAAGCCAGGGATGGTGGACGGATGGATCGCGGATGGAGTTCCGTCACCGTTCTGTTGTTTGGACAGGGTCCTGAGGATGGTCTTCTTGGGGGACATGTCTTCATAAGCCTCGTTCAAAGCCGAGGGAATAATCGGGTCGGAGATCACTACGAGATCAGCCGGCCGGAAGTTCCGAATCCCCAACCCCAATCCCCTCAACGGATAACCGGGGTCGAAGGTCCACGGGTGGTTTTGACGGCACTTTCTTGTCCTCTCACGTCTCGATTGAAGCCTATTTTCCTTTTTAGATTCTGCCTGTTAGATTCGCCCACAAACCAAAAAACCGTACGTGTAAACCCGGGACCTGCGGGTCCTCTCCAAGGAGGTGACTACGATGCCTGCAAGGTTTGGATTGCGGTGGCTCTTTGCCGCGACGCTCTTCCTCGCCTTTCCTCTTTCCGAGCTGGTGGCCCAGGGTGTGGAACCGGCCCGAATCACGGGGGAGGTAACCGACGAGACCGGCGCTCCAATCTCGGGGGTCCAGGTCATTATCGTTAACCAGCAGACTGGCTTCCAGAGTGGCGCCCTGACCCAGGCCAACGGTCGGTACCTGGTCATGGGCCTTAGGGCCGGTGGCCCCTATAGCATCGAGGCCCGGATGATCGGCTACGGGCTCGAGGCAATCGAGAACGTGGTGTTGGAGGCCGGTGGGACGTTCGAGGCCAACTTCTCCCTGGGGACCGAGGTGATTGCCCTGGATGCCCTGGAGGTCTTTTCCACCCGGGCCATCGAGCGCAAGACGCCCGTGGCCTACACCGACGTTCCGAAGGTCCAGATCCAGAATCAGTTGGGGTCCAGGGACCTACCCATGGTTCTGAACGTCACCCCGAGTGTCTATGCCACCCAGGCTGGCGGCGGGGCCGGCGATGCCCGGATCAACGTCCGTGGGTTCTCTCAGCGGAACACCGCCATCATGGTCAATGGTGTGCCGGTGAACGACATGGAGAACGGTTGGGTCTACTGGTCCAACTGGGATGGCCTGGGTGACGCCGCTCGGAGCGTACAGCTTCAGCGGGGACTCAGCGCCGTGAACCTCGCCACCCCATCTGTCGGTGGAACAATGAACATCATCACCGACGCCACCCAGATGGCCCCCGGCATCGGTTGGAAGCAGGAGTTCGGATCAGGTGGATTCCTTAAGGAAACCCTTTCTTTCGCAACCGGTGAGTTCAACAACAAGTGGGCCTTCTCGGGTGCCCTTGTCCGGAAGACAGGGGAGGGGATCTATGAGGGCGGGCGCTTCACGACCAACGAGTTCGGTGGTGACGCCGCCTGGACGGATGCCTGGGCGTATTATTTTGCTGGATCCCTCCAGGTCAATCCCAAGAACCGTCTGGAGCTATACGCCGTGGGAGCGCCTCAGCGGCATGGCCAGAACCGCTATGCCCTGAATATCGGAACGCTGAGCCGCGAGTTGGCCGAGAGTCTGGACTCCTACGAGCCGGAGGCTTTCGAGGACTATGAGGAAGCCGGTCCGCTTTGGAGCCCCAACGTCAATCGGGTGAGCAGCAGCTACACAGGGCAGCAGTACAACAGCTCAGGCCCGGGCAGCGGCATGAAGGATCGCCACGATCCCAACTATATCAACGAGCGGGAAAACTATTTTCATAAGCCCCAGATCAACCTGAACTGGTACTCGTACTTCGGGAATAACCTGACCCTTTCCACGGTGGCCTACTACTCCGGTGGGAGGGGTGGCGGAACCGGCACTTATGGTTCCAGCTCCAGAGCATCATGGAACTACCAGTACGGCCAGCGGGTGGTGGATTGGGACGGCACCATAGCCAAGAACCTGGAAAGGACGGATGGATCTTCCGGCTACATTCTCCGAAACTCGGTGAACAACCAGGACCAATACGGGGTCATCTCCAAGCTCCGAAAGGATTTTGAGGGTGGAGTCACGGGTGAAATCGGCGTCGACTGGCGGACGGCCGAGGTGGAACACTTCAGAGAGGTTCGGGACCTCCTCGGCGGAACCTATTACGAAGACTGCCGCTTCGGCTGTTCCTCGGACTTCTGGACCGGGAGCGAGATTCAGCGCAGGATCGGTGATAGGATCGACTACAACTTCACCAACACCATCGACTGGTTCGGTGCCTACGTACAGGCTGAGAAGTCGAGCGCTGAAGGATCCGTTTACGGGATGTTCGGGTGGGCCCGGAACTCATATACGTCCGAGAACTTCTTCATGGATGGCGGGGACGGGAGGCCCCTGCTCCTGGAGAGCGGATGGATCGACGGAGTTCAGATCAAGGGCGGCGCGTCCAGGAACGTCAGCGATGAAGTCTCAATCTTCGCCAACGCAGGCTACGTCTCAAAAGTGCCCATCCTGGATGGCACCATGAATGATGAAGACGGCCTGTTGAACCCGGATCCCAAGAACGAGAAGATCCTCTCCTTCGAGGCCGGGATGAACTTCCGGTCACAGGACCGGGCTGTCTCCTTCGATCTGAGTTTCTACCACACGACCTGGAAGGACCGGGGAGAGAGAGTGTTCGTCAACGATCTCCTGGGTGAGGATCAGGACGGCATCGTGACCCTCTTGGGTTTGGACCAGCGGCACATGGGGATCGAGGCGATGTTGGCATACCAACCCAATGACCTGCTCCGCTTCGATGCGGCGGCCTCGTTCGGGAAATGGAAGTATCTCGACGACGTGACTGGAACCTTCAATCTGGGGGGAGGCGGGGGCACGTTCTCCAAAACCCTCTATATCAACGATCTGAAAGTCGCCGATGCGCCCCAGTCTCAACTGGCTTACGCCGTGTCCGTTTTCCCTATCGAGAATCTCTATACCCGGCTCCAGGGTCGGACGTACTGGAACCATTACGCTGGGTTCAATCCGGTTGACCGGGATGAAGCCCCGGAGCCTGGGAAGGAGAATGTCCAAGCCTGGAAAGCCCCTGGGTTCACGGTTGTTGATCTTCATGCCTCCTACCGCCTGGGTGATCTGATTCCGGTGTGGCAGGGTGGCGACGTTCGACTCTTCATGAACGTCTACAACCTTCTTGACGAGCTCTACATATCCGACGCCACCGACAACTCCAGCTTCAATGACTTCGATGGCGACCACGACGCTGACGATGCCGAGGTTTTCCTCGGGCAGCCACGAATGTTCAACCTGGGCTTCGAGATCAAGTTCTAGGGTCTTTACCTTTCCGGCCGCGGCGCCGGAACGGTAGTCCGGAAGCCCCACCGCCCCCAGGCGGTGGGGCTTTCCGTTTGGCAGGCACCTGTTGCCTTTCCGGCAAAGGATGCTTTTTTTCGTTGTCTTGTGTTGGTAGGGCCGGGGGAGAAACGCTATCTTTCGGGTTAGAGAGATTTCAGCGGCAGGAGAAAAAAGCCCGCATGGGTAAAGACGCCATCGAAGTAGAGGGGACCGTCAGCGAGGTCCTCCCGAACGCCACCTTCAAAGTGGAGCTCGAGAACGGCCATGAGATCCTGGCCTATCTCTCGGGGAAGATGCGGAAGTTCTACATCCGTGTCCTGGAGGGGGACCGGGTGAAGTGTGAGATGTCTCCGTATGATCTGACCCGCGGGCGAATCACCTACCGATATAAATAACGGGCTCCGCCGACATTCCTCCGGCCGATGCCGGCACACGCCGCGGGCTCCCCCGGGTTCGCGGCGAGTTTGCGTTCAGGTGGCTTCTCCGTCGGAGCCTGGGCCTCGTCGAGGATCAGAAGTGGGCGTTGATGACGGGCAGCCAACGAAAGCGTTCGTTGTTGCCCGCATAGTTCAAGAGTCCGACCTGGACGCCGTGGAGCTCCTCCGCCCGGTTCAGGAGGCCGATGGAGAGTCCTCGCATCCGGCTGTCATGCTGATTCCACACCGCCACTGAGAGCCCTTCGAGGTCCTCAACGTCCACCTTCCAGGCGGATAAGGCGAACCAGTCGCCCCGCGGGGCCTCGACCTTATAGCCCCCGAACGAGAACCCCCGAACGTACCCCTCGCTGACAACGGCCAGGCCACCCAGGCTCAGCCCTTCGACGCCGTTCACGCCAACGACCGCCAGTCCGCCCAGGTT
>JBDHGR010000099.1:0-10568 GCA_039589815.1 Gemmatimonadota bacterium
GGGTAGTTCTGGCCAGGGGGGGCGCACCGGGACGCCTCATCAAGCTTGCTCGAGCTTCGATCGGTTGGGTGCCCGGAGGAGCCGCCGTGGCGACGATCCTGGCATGTGCCTTCTTCACCGCGATTTCGGGTGCGTCGGGGGTGACAATTCTGGCCCTGGGAGGCCTCCTCTTCCCTGTGCTTCTGGCCGCCCGCCATTCGGAGAGGTTCAGCCTGGGTCTCCTTACGGCATCGGGCTCGGTGGGTCTCCTCTTTCCGCCAAGCCTCCCCGTGTTTCTATACGCAGTGAAGGGGCGAGTCTTCTTCCAGGAGCTTTTCTTGGCCGGGCTGGTCCCGGGTCTACTACTACTCTTCCTCCTGGCCGGAATGAGCGTATTCGGGGTGAAACATCAGTGGAAGGACCGGCCAAGGTTCGAGTTGTCCGAAGCCTTGGCAGCCACTCGTGTTGCCTCGGGGGACCTTTTGTTGGTGCTTCTGGTGTTGGTGGCCATCTTCACGGGCTGGCTGTCTCTGGTCCAGTCAGCGGCATTTGCTGCATTCGGGGCGATTGCTCTTGAAGTGGGAATCCACCGGAAGGTGAGGCTCAGAAGAGGCCTGCCCGGCGTTCTCGCGGAGACTGCCGTACTGGTCGGGGCCCTCATTGCCGTCATCTGCTTGGCATTCGGTGTATCAGAGTATCTCATCACCGTGCAGATTCCCGACCGGATCGCCGGGTGGATGACAACCGCTATCCAGTCAAAATGGGCGTTTCTATTGGTCCTGAACCTCCTTCTTCTGGTGGTCGGGGCCTTGATGGACATCTTCTCTGCCATCGTCATAGTGGTCCCGTTGATCGTCCCTCTGGCAGAAGCATACGGTGTCGGCTTTGGCCACCTGGGCATCATCTTCCTGGCCAACCTCGAGTTGGGGTATCTGACACCTCCGGTGGGGCTGAACCTATTCCTCTCCTCACTGACTTTTGACAGACCGCTGCTGAAGGTCTGGAGAGCAACTCTCCCCTTCCTGGCCATCTTTGCCGTCTGGGTGATCCTGGTGACCTATGTGCCGTGGTTGTCGGAAGGCGTGGTGGATCTGGTTATGGGAATCATTAACGGGTAGACCTCGGCCCCCGGCGCCCTCGGCGCCTGGGCCGCAGGTCCCGGCCGAGGCCCGGCTCCGGCCCAGGTCACCCTCCCACACCGCGCGGGCCCCATTTGACCTCACCCCCTCCCCTGCCCCAATCTGTTTGGGATTTTTCCGGCAGGCTTGAACCGACGGACGAGGGAGGAAAACGGATGAGGTTTTTCCGGATGAAACACTGGCCCCAGGAATCGGGCGGGCACGGAAGGAGGGTGGCCATTTCAGCCCTCGCCCTCATGGGCGCAGCCGTCACAGCCCCGGCAACCGCCCAAGACCTCACCCAGGCGAGAGCCACCGCGCTCTCGGCCGTGGAGGACTTGAAGGGGGATATCCTGGACATCTCAATGGCCCTTTGGGACTACTCCGAGTTGGCCCTCCTCGAGACAACTTCCGCCGAGTACCTGGCCGACTTCCTGGAGGCCGAAGGTTTCACCGTCGATCGAGGTGTTGCCGAGATGCCCACCGCTTTCGTGGCCACTTTCGGCAGTGGACAGCCTGTAATCGGCGTCCTGGCCGAGTTCGACGCCCTACCCTCCATCGGTAATGCGATCGTTCCGCGAAAAGAGCCCCGAGAGGACGGCCACCCTCACGGCCAGGGCTGCGGCCATAACCTCTTCGGTGCCGGTTCCGTGGGAGCCGCTGTCGCCATCAAACGAACCATGGAGGCCCATGGCCTCTCCGGCACGGTGAAGCTTTTCGGATCCCCGGCCGAAGAGACGGTGGTGGGAGAAGTTTACATTGCCAAGGCAGGCATCTTCGACGGCTTGGATGCCGTGCTGGATTGGCACCCCAGCCTGGAGACCAAGGTGGGCAACCAGTCGGGCCAGGCCATGAACAACTTCGAAGTGGAGTTCTACGGGCAGGCAGCCCACTCGGCCGCTGATCCCTGGAACGGCCGGTCCGCCCTGGACGCAGTCGAGATGATGAACTTCGGCGCCAACATGATGCGGGAGCACGTCCGTCCTACGGCTCGTATTCACTACGTCATTCCCAGCGCCGGCGAAGCACCCAACGTAGTTCCCGAGTACGCCCGGGTCTGGTATTACGTCCGGGACACATCGAGAGCCCCGGTGGATGGTTACTACGACAGGCTTCTGAAGATCGCCGAGGGTGCTGCCCTTGCCACCGCTACCGAACACAAGGTGACCCTCCTAACCGGGGTCCATTCCATGCTCCTGAATCGACCCCTTCAGGAGGCCATGCAGGCGAACCTGGAGTTTGTGGGAGGCCCGGAGTTCACGGATGAGGACCAGGACTTCGCCAAGGCCCTTCAGGCTTTTATTGGGATCGAGGAAAAGGGCCTTGATGCCGAACCGAAACCCCTGAAAGATGAGCGGGAACCCCCAGAGGGAGGCTCCACCGACGTTGCCGAGGTGAGTCGCATCACGCCCGTCGTGAGCCTGAACGTTACCACGGCTGCTGCAGGCATCCCTTGGCACAGCTGGGCTACGTCCGCATCCCACGGAACGGAGGGATCAGTAAAGGGAGCCGAGGTCGCGGCAAAGGTCCTGGCCCTCACGGGAGTGGACCTCCTCCTGAAGCCGAACCTGGTCCAGGAGGCCCGGGCCTTCTTCGATGAGAAGACGGAGGGAAAACCTTATGTTTCGCCGGTTCCGGCCGATCAGAAGCCGCCCATGCCCAGAAGGGGGGGCTAAGGACCGGCATACCTCACCCCCGACAGCAATGCCAACTCCCGATCCCAAGTCGTGAGGTCGTCCACGGAAAAACCTCCCAGGTGCCGATGGCCGCACGCCCGGGCCAGGATCTTCATGAGTTCGGTCGTGGCCCCGAGATAGGTCCCGAGCCGCCGCGCTGACTCTTCTATGACGAGGCGGGACCGAAGCCCCTTCTTCTGCGTGGCAATCCCGACAGGGCAGTTGTCGGTGTGACAGGCCCGCATCCCGAGACAACCGATTGCCTGCAAGGCCGAGTTGGAGATGGCGACCGCGTCGGCCCCCAGGGCCATGGCCTTCACGAAGTCGGACTCGGTACGCAACCCGCCCGTGATGATGAGCGAAACAGACGTTGCCCCCACCGAATCCAGGTGTCTTCGAGCCCGTGCCAAGGCCGGGATCGTGGGAACGCCGATGTTGTTCTTGAAGATCTCCGGTGCGGCCCCGGTGGCACCGCCTCGACCGTCCAGGATGATGTAATCGGCTCCCGCTTCGAGGGCGAAATCGAGATCGGCTTCGATGCGTTGGGCCGAAAGTTTGAAACCGATTGGAATCCCGCCGGTGGCCTCTCTCACCTCTGCGGCTTTGGCCCGAAAGTCATCCGCGGAGAGCAGGTCTGGAAAACGTGAGGGGCTAATGGCGGCTTCGCCCGGAGTCAGACCCCGGACCGTGGCGATCCGCTCCGTGACCTTGTTCCCTGGTAGGTGTCCTCCCGTCCCCGTCTTCGCACCCTGTCCGGCCTTGAAATGAAATGCCTGGCACTTCTTCACCTTCTCCAGGCTCCAGCCGAAGCGCCCCGAGGCCAACTCATAAAAATACCTGGAGTTGGCTTCCTGCTCCTCCGGTAACATCCCCCCTTCCCCTGAACAGATCCCGGTGCCAGCCGAATCGGCGCCTGTGGCCAAGGCGATCTTGGCTTCCTCGCTCAAAGCCCCGAAGCTCATGTCCGACACCAGGAGTGGGATCTCCAATCTCAACGGACGTTTCGCAGCAGGCCCGATGACAACGTCCGACCCTACCTCCTCCTCGTCGAGGAGCGGAAGTCGGGCCAGCTGGGCAGTGACAATCTGAAGACCCGCCCACCGTGGGAGATCGGTCAGGGGGACGCCCATGGCCGACATTCGCCCGTGGTGTCCGAGCTTTTCGAGCCCGTTCCGGGCAAGCTCCTGTATGTAGGCGTTGTAGGGCTCCGCGGGCCCGCCGTGGGGATCCTGATAGAGACCCAGGTACTCTTCTCTTTGAAATGGCTGCGGGTTCTCTTCCGACCAGTCCTCCACCTCTTCCTGGTCCACGAAGACCGCATCCGCATTCTGGTCGATCCAGGCTTCGAATCTGTGAAGCGCCTCGTTTCGGTTGTACTCGCTCACGCCCGAATCCAAACGGTAGTCCCACTGGTGGATCCCACAGACGAGGTTCTGGCCGTCCACGTACCCATCGGCCATGAGGGCACCTCGATGTAGACACCGGCCATAGAGGACCGAGACCTCCTGTTCGTGGCGGATTACCACCAAGTCCACGCCCGCTACCAATGCATAAACCGGCTTCCGATCCGCGAGCTGGCTCCAAACAGCGACCTCGACCGGGCGACGGCGCACACGAATCTCTTCTGGCATGGCTTGCCAGTCCTTTTCTTGAGGTTGTAACGGAGTTTCGGGAAGAGAACCTATCTCCCCATCCAGTCCTTCCAGGTCTCTTCTACCACCCCGACGGTCAGGAGGTTCTTATGCCGAACGAGGGGCATCTTCAGCAGGAGGGGCTCATCCACCAACAAGTCCAGCCACCTCCTGTCGGAGTAGTGGGCCGACCCGAGCCCCAACGCCTGGAATCGTCTCGCCTCCCGGTCCAGAATTGCTTCCACTCCGAACTTCTGGACGAAGCGGGTCAACTCTCCCTTCGAAGCAGTGCGAACCTTGAGATCAACGAAATGAACGTTGACCCTCCGCTCCTTGAAGAAGCGGAGGGCCTTTCGAGTGTTCGCGCTCTTTTGGACTCCGAAGATCTGAACGTCCACAGCTATCTACGCCGGTGGTCGTCCCTACCCCTGGGGATCCCGATGGACACCCCGAAGTGGTAGGACATGAGATTCGCTTCACTGAGGACCGGATACAGGGTAACGCTCCCGTCGGGGTTATCCACGATATCCCCCTTGGTCAGGTATTCGACCCTCCCGTTTTCATGATACCGGAACCCGAGGTTCAGGTCGATGGGCACCCTGCCACGGGCCACGTTCATCTCGAGCCCACCACCAAAGCCCCAGGACATAGTGCCGTCCCCGAAGTTCTCCGTGTCGAAACCGGAATCGTCTCCCCAGAGGTCCTCTAGGCTGGAGGTGGTATTGAAGTAGGAGAACCCAAAGAATGCGTGCACGTAAGGCCTGGCTCTCTCCAGAGGAATGGCTAGTTCCGGTCCGATTCCACCAAAGAAGATGTTATTGGTGGTTTGGAGCCGAGCCTGCACGCGGCACCCCACACCTTGGAAGCACACTCGTTGCGCCTCATAACCGTAGATGAGGAATCCCAGGTCGCCTCGCAGGCTCAGGAAACCCATGGGATCCATGGGAAGACGACCGAAGAAGTCAGCTCCCAGGCCGGTTCCAACGAACTGATCAAACTCCCCCACCGGGTCGCTGACGATGAAGTTCACTCCGACGTTGGCCCTTGGGCGGGCGAACCAATCCTCCTGAGCCGCCAAGGCCGGCGTCAGGAAGGCCAAAGCCAGAAAAATGGAGACAGCAATCCGGGCAAACATGGATTCCTCCAATTCAGACAAAACTCGGGCCCGACGGGCCCGTCTGATCCCATTTAATGCAAAGGAGATACCCATTCTCAGGGACCGACCAACCCCCTGAAGCCGAACAGGCATGGTCGACAGGTTCGTCGCCGTTAAATCATTGCCCTAAAGTCACTTACTTCCAATTCCTGTCCGCCGAATTCCAAAACAACCACCCCTCGGCTTCGACTGCACCTCCTTCGAAAGAAGAAGGGGGTGTCCTCCGAGAAGGACACCCCCTGATCTCCCATCGCGCTCCCGGGAGGACGCCTCTGCAACTCCCCGCCGAGTACCCACCGAATCCCTGAGGCAGGTCCATCAGTCGGAGTTTAAGCCCTCAATACCTCCAACTGGTCAGATCCGCCCCGGCTGGAGCCCGGTCCCAGACCTCCTCGGCCCAGTCCAACCCGAACATCTGCACGTACCGAAGCCTCGAGATGGCGTTGGATACATCATGGTCCCCGTTCCAACAGTGCTCAAAACGGTCCCCGTAATCAATCTCTCCGGCGTAGTAGGGTTCGGTGGTGTCCTCCAGGAACTCCTCGGTCAGGTAAACGGCGTTGTTGAGATAGTAGTTGTCCATGTCGCCTACATAGATATGGACCTTCCCGCGGAGCCTGGGCCCCAGGTCCGCCCAATCCCGCTCCATGATATGCCGGAGGTCGTAATTCTCCCTCCAGAACGCCGCAACATCAGGATCGATCTCTCCGGTCATCCTATCCCAAATCGGCTTCGGATAGCCGTCCTCGGCCACGGGACTGTACACGGCCTGCCAGATGTCCCACTGCCCCCCGGAACGGCCCCTCGAGGCCAAAACCGACTCCAAGTGGTTTTCCTGCTTCACGGTGGAGCTGATATGGCCGAGCCAGTCCCGGCGGGCCGGACGATCGGTGGTACCCCACTCCCGGTCGATCTCGTAAGCGTTTTCGTCTTCGTAAATGTTCACCAGCTCGTAGGCCCGGAAGTCGATTGGGTCCGGGCAGGCTCCATAGGCTCCGTTATACTCGTCGGGATAAAAGATCTGGACGGCCAGGGCCTCCCACCCGCCCGTCGAACCCCCGTAGGTAAACCGAGCCCATCCCTCACCCATGCCCCTGAACTGTTCCTCGATGGCAGGAATCAGCTCAAAGGTGATTGCATCTCCGTAGGGGCCGTTATTCTCGGAATTCACGGCGTAGGAATCATCGTAGTAGGGGGTGGGATGCTGAATCTCGATGACCAGCATCCGGGGAAAGTCGGGGCTGACCCAATCCTGGTAGAGCTGATACGCCAACTCTTGCTGGGTCCGGTTGTAACAGTCCCAGTCGAAACGGGCGCTATAGGTACATTCCAGGTTCTGGTCCGGCGGTTCGGTACGCCAGCCACCGAAGTCTGATGGAAAGTGGCCGTGGAAGATGGCAATCGGGTACCGCGCCTCAGGGTGTTCGTCGAACCCGGCTGGGAGCAGCACGTGGGCTCCAAGGTACATATCCGTGCCCCAGAAATCCGAAAGGAGATCGGATCGGATCCTAATGTGTTTCACCCATTCTGTGTCTTCCGGGGGCGTGACTTCCGGCACCACCTGATCCAGGAGGACCTCGACCCGCCCACCCTCGGCGGGGTCGATGGACACGCGGATTGGAGTGGAGAAATAATTCCCGGGTTTCCGGGCCCACTGTTGGCCCTCTCCACGGTCCGGCGGAAGTTTCACCGTGTGGCCGTCGGATCGGGCGAAGGTCTCGTATCGGTTCATGACGGCTTGGACGGTGTACTCGCCGGCCGGAATCAAGCCGATCCCTTCCAGAGGAAAACCGAACACATCGTCGTCGATGACGACCTCAGCCCCGGGAGACCACCCGTCGACATCGATCCCGAAGACCTGTTGACCCGTCGGTCCAGCAGCCACCTGGAACCTCGGTTCGCCCTCGTCCTGTTTGGACACTACCAGGATGAGGCGCCCGTCCTGGGCTTCGGCGGAGAGGGTACTGGAAAACGAAACCGCGAACTCCAGGTCGGACGGAGGGGCCCGGTACTGGGTCCAGTCCCCACCACCGTCACAGGAAAGGGAGAAAAGAGGGAAAAAAACGAAGAGGAGGAACGCCGACGACCGTTTCATGGTTCGGACTCCTTCCAAAGGTCCATCTCTTAGAATCTCAGCCGACCGTCGCCTGACGGCCGGTCAGTGGCCCGGGGGCCAAATGAGGCCGCAGGGTCATGGAAATCGGCACCTAAGGCCAGTTCCCGAAGGGATCATCAATGGACGGGCTTTGCGGCGTGAAGAGGGCCGCGCCATCCTCGGTGATATACATGTCATCCTCAAGCCTGACACCGAATTCTCCCGGAATATAGATCCCGGGCTCGTCGCTGAAGGTCATTCCCGGTTCAAGGGGAAGGGTGTTCCCTCTCACCAGATAGGGCCATTCGTGTCCGTCCATCCCGATGCCATGACCCACCCTATGTGTGAAGTAGGTATACTCCGGCCCGTAGCCCGCGTCCTCGATCACCCGCCGGGCTGCCGCGTCTACGGCCTGAGCCTCAACCCCCGGGGCCGCCGCCGAGAGCGCCGCCGACTGAGCTCGATACTCGATATCGAAGACCTGACGCATCTTGTCGGTGGGCTCTCCCAGGAGGAAGGTCCGGCTGATATCGGATCGATAGCCCTCGACGCCGCAACCGCCGTCGATGAGAAGCACCGACCCCTCGTCGATGGTCTGCGGGGTGACGGAGCCATGGGGGAGGGCGGAGTACTGTCCGACCTGCACGCCCGCACCGCCTGAGAAACCCTGTCGGGTATGGGCCAGGGACACCAGGTTTCGGAAGTCCCCCTGAGTCATCCCCACCTCCAGGGCTTCGTACGCCGCTTTGTAGGCTGTGAGTGTGACCTCGTTGGCCAACTGCATGAGGGCGAGCTCGTGCTGGTCCTTTACGCCCCGACACCCCGCCGTGACCGGGATGCCACTGGTGATGGTGATGGCTGGTGCCGCCTGCGCGACACCATCGCTGAACACGAACCGGACCGTCTCCTCGATCCCCAACCGTCCACTCCCCAGGCCCCGAGCCCGGAGGCCTCCCGCCACCAGGAGGTAGGGACTCTCGTGTTCGTGCCAGGTCAGGACCTCCGTGTCCTCCAGGGGGCCTCCATGCAACTGTTCCCTCGCCCGGTCTTCCTCAAAAGCAGGACAGACGAGGAAAGGTCGCCCGCTCACGGGGATGACCACAGAGAAGAGACGTTCCGAAAGACCCCATTGGATGCCGGTGAAGTAGACCAGGGAGGTCCCGCCCGTGAGCATAAGGGCGTTGGTCCCATTCTCCACCATGAGCCGCCGGGCTTTCTCGATTCTCCCTTCCCGCTCCGCCACGGATATGGGAGTGGCCTCCCCCGCCCGAGAGCTGAGAGCAGCGATGGAGGGCGGGATCTGGTCGCTCGATCCGCTCTGCCCCACCGCATCGTCTGACGTACCCTCCGGAGCCTGACAGTTGGTGGCAATCCCGGCAGCAGCCAGGGAGGAAACCCCGAGGAAACGGCGTCTGTTGATCATGTGCTTCCTAGTCCGATCGCGTTGTTGGTCTTCACTGGGTCGGCCTCCGAGGAGATCTGAGCGGTTCCAGGCAAGGTCTGCCGATACGGAGACGGAGACGGCTTCGGTGACGCGGGAGGGCTCACCTGCGGGGCAGGGGCTCCGGCAAATCAGCCACAACGTAGGCCATGACGGCCATGGCTGCCACGCAGCGCGCCACCTCCTCCGGATCCAGTTTGTCCAGTGTGTCCGCGTCGGTATGGTGATACCAGAAGTACTTCGTCGGCTCCACGTTCAAGCCCATTCCCGGCATCCCCCGCTCCATCATGGGCCCGATGTCGGCCCCACCACCGCCTCGGGTGATTGCCCCAGCGCCGATGGGTTCCAGCAGCGTCCCGACCGCGGAAACGATGGCGAAGGCCTCGTCGGAACCGGTGAAGCCGAAGCCGAGCGGGGAAAAAACGCCTCCGTCCGACTCGATACCCAGTACATGGATCTCCTCATTCCTGCCCGGGGCCTCGGCGTAGGCTCGGCCGCCGAAGATACCCACCTCCTCGGCGGTCCATCCTACCACCCGAACCGTACGCCGGGGACGTAAACCCAGCTCCTTCATGAGCCGGATCGCTTCCCAGGCCACCACCACGCCCCCTGCATCGTCCATGGCTCCCTGTCCCACGTCCCACGAATCGGAATGGCCACCCAAAACCACCACTTCCTCAGGACGTTCGCGGCCGACGATCTCAGCCATCACGTTCCGGGAGGGCACCATGCCCTCGCCGCGAGCCTCCATCTTCAGGACCAACTCGACCCGTTCCCCCCGGTCCTGCATTCGGTGGAGCATCTGCGCATCTTCCAACGTCAAGGCCGCATGAGGAATCTGAGGGACGCCCTCCTGGTAGCTCATCCCACCGGTGTGAGGGGTGTTCATGGAAAAGGGCGTCACGGATCGTATGAGGCTGGCGACGGCTCCGACTTGGGCCGCGGCAACAGCGCCACGACTCCTGTACTGGACGGTGAGGCCGTAGGTGGTGAAGGGGGCATCAAACAGCACGATCTTCCCTTCCGCTTCGGCTGCCCTTTCTTCCAGTTCCGCGAAGCTCTCCACCACGAGAACCTCGGCACGGATGCCTTCGGGAGGCGTCCCGATGCTACCGCCCAATCCCAATACGGATAGAGATTCCGTCCTGGGAGAGAGCAAATCGACGCTCTCCCGCCCCCGAATCCACCGTGGGACCGAAACAGGCTCCGCACGGACATTCTCGAGCCCGTCTTCTGACATTTTCTCGAGAATCCAATCCAAAGATGCCTCGAGGTTCCTGGTGCCGCTGAACCTGGGACCGAACCCATCCACCAGTTCCGCGAGACGGTCCCAGGCCATGGGGTCTTCCAGGGCTGCGGCCACCAGACGTTGGGCAGCTTCACGGGTTTCCTGGGGGATGGGGGCCGGTTGGGCAGCAACCAGCGTGTACTTTCCTGGCACGGTAATCGCTACCACGGCCCAAAGGAGGAGA
>JBDHGR010000100.1:0-10525 GCA_039589815.1 Gemmatimonadota bacterium
CCAACACCCGGTTGAAGCACCCCGGGTCGCAGTCATGCACACCTGGAGCACCACCCAGCAGGAGGGGTGGCTCCGAATCGGGTTGGACGAATTCAAAATTCCATACGACTACATCTCCGTTCATGAGGCCCGGGACATCACCGACCTCAAAGCCCGGTGGGACGTCATCGTCATGGGCCCGGCCTCATCCGACGCCCTATCGCTGGTTCGTGGAGTCCAGGGGAATGAGCCGATTCCATGGAAGGCCACGGAGGTCACCCCGAATCTGGGCCGGCAGGACCAGACCGATGACATGAGGGGGGGACTCGAGTTACAGGGTATTGTGAACCTCAAGACCTTCGTGGAAGCCGGCGGAGTCTTTGTCACCATCGGGAACACCTCGGTCCTCCCCATCCACTTCGGATTGGCCGAAGGCGTGTCGATCCGAACGACTTCGGAGTTGTGGGCGCCCGGCGGCGTGTTCCGAACCTCCATCACCGACCCGTCCAGCCCCCTCGCCTACGGCTATGGAGAGGAGCTGGGCGTGTATTTCAACCGGGCTCCGGTGTTCTCCCCCGGGAGCGGAGGCAGGGGCGGCCGCGGGGGTCGGGGGGGTGGAAGCGGTCTCCAACCGTCGGATGACGGGAGCACCACCGCCCGGAGAACCGGCCGCGGCGACGCCAGCTCCCCGGATATCGTCCAGGGGCGGCCCCGGACCATGGGCCAGTCTGGGGTTGAGGCTTTCCGGGAGGCTCAGAGAGTTGAGCGGGAAGCAGCGCAGGAGGGTGAAGCCGGAGGCAGGGCCGCGGCCGGACGCCCCTCCAATCGCATTGTGGCGCGGTTCGCCTCGCAGCCCACAGATCTCCTTATCAGCGGGGGTCTAGTGGCTGGCAGTGAAATGGCTGGCGCACCAGCGGTCGTGGACGCCCCTCTGGGGGATGGCCACATTGTGATGTTCAGCTTCAACCCGTTCTGGCGAGGTGAGACACTGGGGTCCTACGCCCTGTTGATGAACGCCCTCCTGCATCATGACGACTTGGGTGCCGGGCGGTGACGGCCAGAGGTGCTCAGACAGCACGATCACGGGCGATGCAATGAAGAGAAGGGATTTCATGCGAGTGGCGGCCGGCGGAATCGCGGCCGTCACTCTTCCGCCCACCACATCGGGTTGCGGTGACTCCAGACCGTCAGAGAGCCAAGCTGACCAGGACCCACCGGGCCCATTCTCTCCTCCTGGGTTCCTGCGCTGGACCTGGGTCCACGGAGGCGGAGACCGGACCCCACTGGAGTGGAAGGACCAGTACGGCCGACTGGCAGAGGCAGGGTTTCACGGAGTTCTGGTGGGAGGCGGGGAGACGGCCGTTCACGCCGAGGCCGCCCGAGCGGCCGGGATCGAGTTCCACCGCTGGGTTTGGACGCTGAACCGGAGCGGTGACGAGTGGGTGAGGAACAACCACCCCGAGTGGTTTACCGTAAGCAGAAACCGGCAGTCGAGCCTGACCCATCCTCCCTACGTGGGATACTACAAGTGGCTGTGCCCGACACGCCCCGAGGTTCGGGAGTATCTTAGGGATTCAATGGTCGGCGTCGCGAGAGAACCCGGGGTCGACGGGGTCCACCTGGACTACGTAAGGCACTGCGACGTGATCCTGCCCCGCGGCCTCTGGTCGAAGTACGGCCTGATCCAGGACAAGGAACACCCAGAGTTCGACTTCTGCTATTGCGACACCTGCCGGGAAACCTTCGCCTCCATTCACCATACGGACCCCCTGGAGCTTCCTGATCCTCCGGCCGACGAGAGGTGGCGGAAGTTCCGTTGGGATAGCGTCACGGAGCTGGTGAATACATTGGCCGACGCGGTCCACGGGGTTCCGGCCGGCTCCAGCGTCCTCCGATCCGGGGCCGGAAAACCCATCACGGCTGCCGTCTTCCCCACCCCCACCATCGCCCGGGCCCTCGTTCGACAGGCATGGGACGAATGGCCCGTCGACGCGGTTTTTCCCATGCTATACCACAACTTCTACGAAGAGAGCTTGGAGTGGATCGGAAGGGCTGTTCGGGAGGGGATTGCCTCCCTCAAGTCCCCGGCCGTCCAGCCTGGGGCTACGCCCACCCCCCAACCGCGGCAACTTTTTGCCGGTCTCTATCTCCCGGCTCTCTCGGCATCAGAACGCGTGGAGGCGGCTGAGATCGCCCATGACGCCGGTGCCCAGGGTGTAAGCTTCTTCGAGATGGGAAGTATAGAAATCTGACCGACACGGGAACCCATTTCCACCCTCGTGGGTTCTCAGAACAGCGTTGAACAGCGTTGGCCAGATGAAACCCTGCGGGATACGAACCCGTCTGAGGAAGCTGGGAAGATAGACGAACCTTTCCTTGTCCGAAGTCTGAAATGAGGTCGTCGTGCTCATCAATCCGTCCCTGACCAAGGGGAGCGTTGAGTTCCTGATCCTCTCCATTCTCGATGAAGGAGAATTCTACGGCTACGAGATCACCAAGCAGATCCAAGAACGATCCAAAAAACTCCTCGCCTTCCGCCGATCATCCATATACCCGATCCTAGGCCGTATGGAAGGACGGGGTTGGATCTCCCGACGCTGGACCAACGGCAGCCGGCGTCGCTGCTTCTACCGACTTACGGAGGAAGGGAGTGAGGCCCTCGACAGGCAGAGGGTCGAATGGCGGGTTTTCACGGCAGCTGTGAACTTGGTCGTGGAATCCAACGGGTCCTGAGTTCGAGCAGTTCGTGCCGTCTATAAGAAGCTGACCGGGCCCATCTCATGCCGTCCCGACCAGGGCACTTCTCCCCGAAAGCCTTTCTCACGCCGCCCCGACCCGGGCACTCCTCCCCCAAGGCCCACTTCAACCAGGGCCCAACTCCTTCTTCGACCCGGGCAGTTTTTTTATCACCTGTTCGGCGAGGGCCGTCAGCCGGCTGGTCAACGCTTCCAGTTGAGGCCTACGGGTGTTGGCCTGGAATTTTATTGTCCCGAAGACTCCCGACGCCACGCCGAGGCCGGCCAGAGGAATGATAACAGCTGGCACGCCTTCACCGATGCCCAGGAACGTCGCCATGACGGCAGCGAGGGTGATGCCGGCTAGACCGCCTGCAGCCACGAAGACCCTCCGGAATCCCCGGATCTCGAACCTCTCTTCCACCCGGATCCGAGTTTTTCCCTCCTTGCTTATAACCGAAACAACAAGTCTCCGGCTATCCTCACCATGAGTGGCAGGAGTCCAGGTAAGGGTTTTCGCCAGGGTCGATGCATGCCCCATGATCCCAAGGCTCCCCTGGATCTCGTCCACTAACGCAGGATATGCCTCCTCCGGAATCTCTCCGTCAACGAAGGAATCCAGGACCACGCGGTCCCATTTTTCCTCCGCCGACCGCCTCCAAAGACCCTGCGGAGCCTGGGAGCCAGGCCCCCAATCCAACACCTGGCCCCCGGGAGTCCTCCGTTGTGGGAGCTGTACTGCCGTTGCGTCAGGCCGGAGCTCCTCCGCCGCCCGCCTCACATGCTCAGGAGGGATCCCCACCTGGGCCGCCACCTGCTCTACCGCCCCGATGGTCATGATTCCCCGATCTTCGGGCTCCTCGACCTGGAGTTCGGCTGCCCGATCCAGGAGGCGCTGTACCTGGTCTTCACTAAAGCTCGGCGTCTTTTCCGATGCTCCCAAAAGAGCCCGAGCCATTTCTCCGGCGCGGCGGTATCGATCCTCGGGTCGGAGAGCCAGGGCTTTGGCCAGGACCTGCTCGACTCGCCCTGGAAACCGATCCAGTCGGCGGCGGTGGTCCGGCGGCACATGGTCCAACCGCCCCAACTTCACATCCTCGGGACCGGGCCAGGAAGCCGGCGTACCACCGGTCAGCAACTCATAGACGACACAACCCAGGCTGTACACATCAGTCCTGGAATCCAACACCGCTGTCCCCAGAGCCTGTTCGGGACTCATGTAGCCCAGGGTACCGAGAGCGGCTCCCGTGCGGGTGACTTTCTCCCTGGGGGCACTACTTACTGCCATGGCGATGCCAAAGTCCCCCACAACCGCCAGGCCCGCATTGAAGAGGATGTTCTCTGGCTTGATGTCCCTGTGGACCACGCCCCGGTTGTGGGCGTAATCCAACGCAGAAGACACCTCGCCGGAGATCCGGAGAATAGCCTCAAGGGGGATCTCCGTGTCACTCTCCAGTAATCGGCGGAGGGAACCGCCGGCCACGTAGGGCATGACGTAAAAGAGAAGGCCCTCGAGAGCTCCGGAATCGAGGAGGGGGAGGATGTGAGGGTGGTTCAGAGCAGCGGTGATCTCGATCTCCCGGAGGAACCTCTCGGACCCGACAGCTGCAGCCAAGTCGGGGCTGATGACCTTTACCGCCACCTCACGACCATGTTTCAGATCCGTGGCCAGGTACACGGTGGCCATGCCTCCGCGGCCCAACTCCCGCTGGAGAGCGTATCGCGAGGCCAGACTCTCCATGCCACTCCCGGATGAAGCCGGCGTCAAAGGTCAGCCCTCCTCTCCCCCCTGCCTGGGCTTGGCCAGGAGCTTCTCGGTGAAGTCTTGCCGCTCTTCCAGCAACTGGAGGCGGTCGCCAAGGCTCTCCAAGGTATTGAAGAGCCGGTCCCAATCCTCGGTCGACCGGTCCCCGAGGCCCCGACGATCCTCTGCCTTCGCCTCCAGGTAAGTACCCAGATTCCTCATGAGGGGTTTGAGGAGGATCGTTCCCCCTATGGCGATGATCAACGTCACGGACATCAAGAAAGCGAAGGCCATTCCTACCAGGGCTTCGATCTCCATCTCGTTTCTCCCTGCAGCTAATTGTGGACGGGCGCCTTCATGGGCCGTGCCGTAGCCCATACCATCCTAAATACGGCCACAGCAGACAAAGGGTTCTCAGGGAGGTCAGATCGGCGGTGGCCTCGGCGTCGAAAGAGGTAGACCGCCCCATAAGCACCCAATGGACCCAGGAACCCCCATATGGGCAAGCCCTTCCGCCATGGCCCCGTCACCGGCACCCGGTTCCCGGTCTTTACCCCCGGCCGTCGGGATGTCAGGTTGTCCGCAGTTCAACTTGATTAAGGAGGAGTCTCGTGAGACAGCTCACGCAGTCATCAGGATACCTCGCCCCGGGTTTGGGCCTTTTTCTATTCATTCTTGTTGGGTCTTCTGCTTGCAGTGAGGCGCCCCCTCCCCCCGCTCCCCCTGTGGGGATCACCGGTCATGAAAACCCTCTCATGACGGTATGGGAGACCGATTTTGGCGTTCCGCCGTTCAACGAGATCGAAAACGACCACTATCTGCCGGCCTTCCGGGAGGCCATGGAGATTCATAAGGCCGATATCGACGCCATCGTCGACAACCCCGAGGAAGCCACCTTCGAAAACACCATCGTGGCCTTGGATAAGGCCGGCTCTTTGTACAACCGGGTGGGAAGGGTGTTCGGGGCCGTGAACGGTGCCCACACGAACGACACCCTTCAGGAAGTGGCCAGGACCCTTGCACCCGAGAGGGCTGCTCATGGAGACGCCATCCGGTTGAATCCCAGCTTGTGGGAGCGGGTAAGCGCCGTTTTCGAGCAGAAGGATGAGTTGGGCCTCACCCCGGAACAGGGGAAGCTCCTGGAGGAAACCCACAAAGGTTTCGTCAGGAGCGGCGCAGCCCTGGACGAGGCATCAAAAGCCCGGATCATGGAAATCAATGCCGAGATGGCACAGCTCTCCACCCGGTTCGGTGAGAATGTGTTGGCGGAGACCAACTCCTATGAGCTCCTCGTCACCGATTCGGCGGACCTCGGGGCCTTGCCAGCCAACCTGGTGACTCTGGCGGCTGAGCGGGCGAAAACAAATGGCCACGATGCTGGCTGGGCCTTCGGACTGGATCGCCCCAGCATCAACCCCTTCCTGGAGTTTTCAACGAACAGGGATTTGAGGCGTGACATCTTCATTGGCTATGCCCAGCGAGGAGATAACGACAACGAGCAGGACAACAAGACCACCCTGGCCAGGATGGCAGCCCTGCGGGCGGAAAAGGCCCAGGTCATGGGCTACCCCACCCATGCCCACTTCATCATTTCCGACAACATGGCTGAGACGCCCGACCGGGTCCTCGACTTCTTGGAGGAAGTCTGGAGACCGGCCCTGGAAGTCTCAAAACAGGAACGGGCCGATATGCAGGAAGTGATGAACGCCGAGGGTATCCCGGGCACGCTGGAGGGATGGGACTGGCGGCACTACACCGAGAAGGTCAGAAAGGCCCGGTTCGCCCTGGATCAAGAAGCCCTGTTGCCCTACTTCGAGGTGAACTCCGTCCGCGACGGCGTGTTCATGATCGCAAAGAACTTATACGGGCTCTCCTTCCACCAACGGGAGGATCTGCCCCGGTGGCATCCGGATCAGCAGGTTTTCGAGGTGCGAGAGGCCGATGGCAGCCACCTGGGCGTCCTCTACATGGACTTCTTCACCCGGCCCAGCAAACGGGGTGGGGCCTGGATGAACTCCCTCCGGAGCCAATCGGAGGTCGACGGGTTCGTAACCCCCATCGTCACCACCAACTTCAACTTCCCTCCAGCTACGGCCGATGGCCCGTCCCTCATTGGCCTGGACAATGCCCTGACCTTGGCCCACGAGATGGGGCATGCACTTCACGGGCTTCTCTCGAACGTCACGTTTGAACGCCTCAGCGGAACCTCGGTTCCCCGGGACTTCGTAGAGTTCGGCTCCCAGATCATGGAAAACTGGATGGGCGAGCCTGAAGTGTTGAGGGAGTACGCGAGACACTACGAGACCGGGGAGGTGTTGCCCGACGAATTCATCGACAAGCTCCAGGCGTCAGCCACGTTCAACCAAGGCTTCATAACGGTGGAATTCATCGCTGCGGCTTTCCTGGACATGGCGTGGCACCTTCTGGAGGAGCCCGTTGAGCACGATGCCGACGCCTTCGAGAATGCCGAGATGGCACGTGTCGGGCTGATCGAGGAGATCATTCCACGATACCGGAGCACGTACTACAACCACATCTTCTCAGGGGGATATTCTGCCGGTTATTATGCTTACCTATGGGCGGAAGTCCTGGACAAGGACGCGTTCCAGGCCTTCGTGGAGGCCGGCGACCTCTTCGACCAGGAGACGGCCGAACGACTGAGGGGGGAGATCCTCTCCCGGGGCGGCACCCTGCCCGGCATGGAGCTTTACGTGAATTTCCGAGGGCGGGAACCTTCGATTCAGGCCCTCCTGGAAGCCCGGGGCCTGGTGGGGGAGAATTAGAAACATTCAAAGAACCCATTGATTATCTGGCATGGGGTCCCGCAGATTATGCGGGTACCCGGGTCACAGCGATGCGACCCTGGGCCCCGCTGCGTTGTCTGATTCGGAAACGAATGTTGTAGTAATCGGCAGAATTGATAAAATTCCTCTCGAAGGGAATTCGAGCGGAATTGAGATTCGGTAACGGTTTTTTCAGAACCCATACTTCGAACGAAAGGAACACCATGTACACCCGATCGCTATGGGCTCTTGTCTTTGCCCTCCTGTTCCTCCTCCCAGCCTCGATGGTCGAAGGGCAGAAGGTCCAGCCCAGCGAACGTGGCCCATGGGAGATCAACCTGTTCGCAGGCGGGTTCGACGACGACTTCGAGTTCGATCCCGACGGTGACATTTTCTACGTGGACCCGGACCAGAACGTCATGTTCGGAGC
Organism: Gemmatimonadota bacterium; assembly: GCA_039589815.1. Classification (GTDB taxonomy): domain Bacteria; phylum Gemmatimonadota; class Gemmatimonadetes; order Longimicrobiales; family Gaopeijiaceae; genus JABDNZ01. The sequence continues at coordinate 7,672 of JBDHGR010000100.1, forward strand.
TGGGTTAAACTTCCACCTCCCCACTACCATCGGACCCTTCGGCACCTTTGTGGGGCTCGACGGACGTTTCGTTCCGCTTGATATGGCACCCGAGGGGGGGTTCGTGACGGACCTCAACGCTATCTTCGGCAGCGGCCTGGTCGGGCTCACCCTACCGCTCCATGAGCGCTTCGACATCTACGGGGTGGCCGGCCTCTCTCTGGTACGCTGGGCCCCTGAAGATCACGACTCCGAGATGGACTTCGGGTACACCTACGGTGGGGGCGCCCGAATCTACCTGAAAGAGAACATCGGCCTGTTCGGTGACTTCAGAGGGTGGAACATTCCCACGGCCATGGAAGACGTGACCAGCTCCGTCTCCGGTTTTACGGCCAATGAGACTTTCTGGGGGTACTCCATCTCCGGCGGCATCTCCTACTTCTTCGGTTCCAAGGATACCGATGGGGACGGAGTGAAGGACAAAAACGACGCCTGTCCGGAAACGCCGGCTGGCGTTGAAGTGGATGAGAATGGTTGTCCATTCGACACCGACGGTGACGGGGTGGACGACTACATGGACGAGTGCCCCAACACCCCGGCTGGTGCCCCCGTTGATTCAAGGGGCTGCCCCCTTGACACCGACGGCGACGGCGTGGCCGACTACATGGACAATTGCCCCAACACGCCCGCCGGTGCCCCGGTGGACTCCCAGGGCTGTCCGTTGGATTCCGACGGTGACGGCGTGTTCGATTACATGGACCGCTGCCCCAACACGCCCAGAGGCACCGAGGTTGACAGCCAGGGCTGCCCAGTGCCCGAACCGGAGCCGGAGGTCATCTCCTACACGTTTGAGGACGTGTTCTTCAACTTCGATTCGGCCGTGATCACCGACGACGGTGAGGCGAGGCTTCGGGAGATCGGAACCGTGTTAATCACCATCATGGATGCTGATATCGAGGTGCACGGCCACACCGATGCCACCGGGCCGGAAAACTACAACATGGGCCTCAGCCAGCGCCGAGCCGAGGCGGTTCGGGATTGGCTGCTGGAGAACTACTCCCAGCTTTCTGCAAACCAATTCACCGTCAGGCAATTCGGAGAGAATCAGCCCATCGACACCAACGATACCCGGGAGGGCAGGGCCAGGAACCGCCGGGTGGAGATCAAGGTGATCACGCTCTAAGAGCTGATCTCCTTGCATCGGCTGAGCGGGCCCGGGGGGGAAACCTCCCGGGCCCTACTGTTTTTCAAGGAAACGTGGGCTGGCCAGAACCTCGGTATGAGGACTGAGATTCAATGAGCATCCTGCTGGAGGTGATCGGCCCTGTCTTCGGCGTCATGGCCCTGGGGGCCCTTGCGGTGAAGCTTCGGGTGCTGAACGACGAAGGCGTCAAGGGGCTGGTCCTCTTCGTCTTCAACTTTGCCATTCCCATTCTCCTCTTCAGGAGCTTGGCTCAAGCCACCCTCCCTCCGGATGTCGAGTGGGCCTTCCTGCTTTCCTATTTTGGCGGGGCTCTCATCGTATTCTTCTCCGGAATCGCCCTGGGTCGCTTCGCGTTCAAACGGACCCTCGCGGACCAGGCTATCTTCGGAATGGGTGCGTGCTTCTCGAACACGGTTCTCATCGGGATCCCCATCCTTTTCACGGCCTATGGGCCCGAGGCTACTCTACCGACCCTCCTCATCATCGCCTTCCACGGTCCCATTCTCATGTCCCTGACAACCGGCCTGATTCAGGTTGGTAAGGGGGATGAGGTAACGCTGGGTGGTCAAGCCAAGACCGTCAGCCTCGAGTTGGTCAAGAACCCCATCATCGTGGGGATCCTTCTGGGGCTTTTCATGAACCTCGGGGGGTGGGCGATCCCCGCGCCGGTAGACGGCGTGGCGGGTCTTTTGGGAGGGGCTGCGGTCCCCACTGCTCTCTTTTCCCTCGGAGCATCTCTGGCCGCCTATCCCATTACCGGCGACGTGCCACCCGCGCTATTCCTCTCCGGCCTCAAACTCCTGGTTCACCCGCTGTTGGTGTGGGTCCTGGCCGTACCCGTATTTGGCCTGGAAGGGATCTGGGTGCCGGTTGCGGTGACCATGGCAGCCATGCCCAGCGGGATCAACGTGTACCTATTCGGGGCTCGCTACGATTCGGCCCCTGGTGTGGCGGCCCGGACGGTGTTCCTCACCAACGTGTTCTCGCTGGTAACCCTCTCGACGGTGCTCTACTGGTTCCAGGTTTGATAACAGCGGACCGGCAGACCGGGGCTTCCCAGCGCGCGCCTCCAGAAGCGTAGCGGATGGCCAGCGCGCGAGGGGAGAGCCTGGGTAGACCGTCCGCTACTCGACCCGGAGAGCAGTCATCGGATCCACGTTGGCCGCCCGTCGGGCCGGTAGGTAGCTGGCCAAAAGGGCCACACTCAGAAGGCCGATTGCCACAGATGCATAGGTCAACGGGTCCACTGCGCTCACCTCAAAGAGCAGGGCCGACATCAAGCGGGTCAAGGCGAAAGCCAGCACCAAGCCCAAGGCGACTCCCACGCCGGCCAGGGCAATACCCTGCTTGATGACCATGGCCTTGACCTGACCGGCCTGCGCACCCAGCGCCATTCGCATCCCCAGTTCGCCACGCCTCTGACTCACGGCGTAGGAGATCACTCCGTATACGCCCACCAGGCCCAGGAGCAGAGCCACCAATCCAGCGATCCCCAGGAGGATCATGGCGAAGGAGGTTCGAGCCATGGAGGCGGCCATGAGCTCCGTGACCGGGCGAACCCCCATGAGGGGAAGATTCGGGCTCACCTCCCAAATGGCGTCCTGCACATCGTTCAGGAAGCCAGGCGTGTTCATTCGGTTGCTGCGTATGGCGATCCCAGCACCCCTCCAG
>JBDHGR010000101.1:0-10492 GCA_039589815.1 Gemmatimonadota bacterium
GAGGGCCACCTGGGCCACCACGAGCCCTCGCTGTAACCGCCGTCCGGACACCCCCTCGGTTCGCCCTCTTCCCCCTTCCTGAATCACCCGCGCCACCGGCGTTCGGGCCACGCGGTATGCCGGCTAGATCCCGAAGAACACCCCCGTGAGGGTCCCGAGGAGAACAGTGAAAACCATGACCCAGGGATCCAAGGTCAGTTCTGCCGCTCTGACCGCATCGGCCAGGGCCGCCCACCGGAGTAAACGCACGCCGGCCCAGGCGACTCCCACGCCGATGAGTCCGCTGCCGAGGCCCAGTGTCAGGCTTTCGGTCAGGAAGAGGGCCGTGATCCTACCCTTTCCGGCCCCGAGAGCCGACCGCACCGCAACCTCCCTCCGTCGGGAAGTGCTCCTAGCCAGCAAAAGGTTCGCTACGTTGATACAGGCGATGAGAAGAAGGAGTCCCACCGCGCCCCACAGGGCATATAGTCGTAGGGACACCCCTTCACCGTAGAGGGCCTGGGGCACCGTCATGACCATGGTGGTCATGTCCTCCAACCAGGTCCCCGGATGCTCGCCAGAGAAGCGTCGGGCTACTTCAGAGGTCTGTACTTGGATCTGTTCCACGCTCGATCCCGGAGCCACACGCCCCACCAGTTGGAGGCCGCCGTTCACCCGGCTCCAGTTGGACTTGTCTCTCAAGAGAGGCGTCCACAGGGCGATCTCTTCGTAGGGGTAGAAGAAACCCTCAGGCATCACCCCCACGACCGTGTAGGGGTCACCGTCAAGCAGAAAGCTCCGGCCGAGCACTTCCCTGTCGCCGTTGAACCGGTCCTGCCACAGGCGGTGGGAAAGGACCGCGACCCGATCACCTCCCACACCGGCCTCCCCCTCGAGGAACGTCCTGCCCAAAACCGGATCCACCGAGAGGATCCTGAAGAGGTTGTCTGTGGAGGTGAGACCTTCCACACGGAAGGGTTCGGACTCTGCAACCACTGTATGGCTGGTTCCTTGAGAAGCCGCCAAACCCTCCAGGGCCGGCACCTCACGGAAGTCCACGTAGTTGGGATAGGAGTTGGAGAACTGGGCCTCGGGCCGGTCTGGGTAGGTGGCCCAGATGTTCACCAGAGAGTTGGGTTCTTGGAACGGTAGAGGCGTCATCAAAAGCCCCCTCACCGCTCCCACGATGGCGCCATTCGCGCCAACGGCTAGAGCCAACGAGAGGAGGGCTGCTGCCGTGACCACCGGGGTGGAGAGGAGACGCCGAACACTGAATCTGAGGTCCTGCATGAGGTTCTGCATAAGAGAGATGGCCGATCGGTGTTCGGGTGACGGGTGGGCGTGGTGCCCATCCTCTGGGATGCGCCGCAGTGATGGCTGCTTTTGAAACCTGAGCCTGATCCAGAAATCAATGATCTGGAGCCAATACCAGCCCGAGCTCAGAATCCGACCACTCTTCTCCACTCTGCGGCGGTACAGGTGATCCACGGTGTGAAGTAGGTCGGCTCGGTCCTCCTCAGGGAGGACTCTACCCAGGACCTTCCGTGCCCGGGTGGGCGGGCCGAGATCCGGACGCGGGGGGCGCCCCGCTTCCCTTCGGTCCCGACCCAATTCAGGCCTCCTCTTCCAGCGGATCCAATCCTTCCCACAGGCGATTAAAACGCCGGCGGGCCTCCAGCAGTTTCAGCCGTCCGCGTTCCGTCACGTGGAAGTACCGACGGTTCCGAGGACCCGGCTCGTCCTCGGCCAGCTCCATGCGGGAGTCCACCAAGCCTTTTTCCTCGAGGCGTCGGAGGGCGATATAGACGGCTGCCGGTGCCACCGATCGGCCGATAGTTACCTCTAACTCCAGAACGATAGACGTGCTGAACCCCTCACCTCGGAGGCGAAGAGTAGCAAGGAGCACGTGGTGTTCGAACTCTCCCAGGGTGGTTTTCCCCACTTTGGAGCTCTCCTAACGTTGTTAGTGCGGCCTACTGAGAGTAGACGCTCCTGAGGGGGCTATGGTTTGAACGGGCGCCGGAGGGACTGTGCAAGTTTGAGTCTGTGGTACGTCAATGAAGTTGAGCCAACTCTTCGGCCGGAGGGTCACGCAAACGTTCTATGGCCTCAAAGGAGAAAAGCCACCATGAACAGTCTCTCTATTCCCTCTTACATCCTGCTCTCGTGCATCCTGGCCTCCACCCAGGAGCTTGAATCCCGAATCGACCCCGTTGATCCACTGGACGGAACCTCATGGGAACTGTTCGCTCATAGTCGTACCCGACCTCCCGAATGGCTCAGTTTCCGTGTGGAGTTTTCGGATGGAAGGCTCATGGGCTTCGGCGGTTGTAACAGATTCGAGGGTACGTACCAAGTGGCTGGGGAGAGGTTCGAGATCCTGGAGGTGGAGTGGGTAGACCGCCGACATTGTGAATCCCCCGAGGCCCTCATGGAGAGGGAGACCTTTCTCTTCGTCTTCCTCCAAGCTGGCCGCCGATTCCGGATGGATGAGGGGGGTGGAGGGCGCCTTTTTATCTTCAGGCCGGATGGGGAGGCGCTCACATTCGATCCAGTGAGTCAAGGCTAGGTATTCGAGGGAAGGGGATGGTCTTTGTTCGTTTTGAATCTCAGGCAGAGTGCCACAGAAGGCACCGCAGACCCATCGACCGCAACTCGATGCCTTCCCGCGACGTTTGCACAAAGAGGCGTTACGGATTAGGCTGAAAAAAGTTAATCGGAAAAAGTAAGTAGCCGTAACCGGCCGCAACCTCGGTTGCCCGGATGTGCTTTGAGTGGCGCGATGAAATCCCCCACTGGTGATCTGTCCGACACGCTCAATCGCCTGAACGCGGCCCTTCAGGGGCGTTACCGCGTCGACGGTGAGCTCGGCTCCGGCGGTATGGCCACGGTCTACCTGGCCCAGGACCTCAAGCACAGCCGTCAGGTGGCGATCAAGGTGCTTCGACCGGACCTTGCAGCAACGGTTGGGGCGGAGCGCTTTCTTCGCGAGATCGAAATAGCCGCCAACCTGAACCATCCCCACATTCTGGCGCTCCACGATTCGGGTGAAGCAGACGGATTCCTGTACTACGTCATGCCCCTGGTGGAGGGTGACACGCTGCAGGAGCGGCTCGAGCGGGAAGGCGAACTCCCGATAGCCGAGGTGGCGCGGATTTTGAATGAGGGGCGAGCCCCCGTCCCCCTGTGGGTGGCGAAAACCTCATCTGGCGATGTCGATCATCGGTCCACCAGCGGTCTTCTTTAGCCGCCATCGGCGTCGGGCCCGAAGCCGGCGAAGTCACCGGAATGCGCGTCTCCAACCGCCGGGTGCGAAACCTCCTGTTCGAGAAGCTACCCTCCTGAGGTGGTGGGGCCTGTAGGCGCAGGATCGGCCTGTCAGCGGCAGAGCCCCGTGCAGTTCAGTGACTCGGTTGGATCAGAACCCTTGGTACCACCGTGCGATTCCCTCACCGATCTCTCGAGGGTGATCCTCCTGCAGGTAGTGAATCCCGAAGCCCAGGTCGATCGTCGTCAGGTTGGGCAGGATCGAGAACATCTCGAGGCGGTCAGGCGGAATGATAGCGCCGGGACTCGCGTGGAAGAGGAGCTTCGGAACCTCCGTCTCCTGAAGCCAGGCGAAGTTGGCGTCGACGGCCTCAGCAGTATCTGCGGGTTCACCGGCAATGGGGAGCTCGTTCGGCCAACGCCAGAGCGGTTTTCGATGGGCCGGATCGAGGAACGGAGCCCGGTAGGCGTTCATCTCCTCATCGGTTAGGTCCCTCACTGTGGCCGCAGGAAGGACACCCTCAATGAACACATTCTGATTCACGAGCATCTCCCAACCAACCTCCGGAGTGCGGAAGCCCCGAAAGGGTTCAACGAAGTCGGCGGGGAAGTCCTCCCAAGTGGGGATCGAGGCCAGGACTGGCTCCATCATCGCGATCGCTTTGATCTTGGATGGATTATGCCGCGCGTAGTATAGGCCGAGCCCGGCGCCCCAGTCATGAATGACCAACGTGATGTTTTCCAAACCCAACGTCTCGATGAAGCCGAAGAGATACCTGGCGTGATCGAAGAACCGGTACTCAATGTCCGGCTTGTCCGACTTGCCGAACCCGATCAAGTCAGGTGCGATGCACCGTCCGGAATCGGTCAGGTGGGGGATAACATTTCGCCAAAGGTAGGAGGACGTAGGCTGGCCATGGAGAAGCAGAAACGGGTCACCGGAACCTTCGTCCACATAGTGCATCGGTGATCCAAGAACGTCCACGAAACGTGACTCGTACGGGAATCCGGCGGAAATCTCAGGTGTAACCATTTCATGTCCTCCATAAGCGGTTTGAGGTCCACCTAACGGGTCGACCTGGTCGATAAGCAACACGATCCAACCTGCCCAGCCATATTCTTCAGGGTTTACCGTCAACGCAGGGCGGGAAGGGTTCTGGGCAAATACCAACGTCTGCTCAGCTTGTTCCTCTCCCCTCCGACGAGGGTTCCTCTTCAGGGACGCTCCTGGCGAACAGGAGCTTCCCTCAGTGGTGACCCGCCCCGGCCTTGGTGCATGGCTCGGAGCTGAGGGCAGACCCCCCTCCCCAGAGCGGCCGAGGATCTTGGGCTCAGCTGAGCGTTACGTCCATGTGGAATGAGGACTCTGGATGGATCGGCCGATCTGTGGCACCCAGGCGGAAGCCGATGTCCCCGAGCTTCTTGAGCCGCCGGGGCAGCGTGGTGTGGTCGGGAATGGGGAGGTCCACCTCAAGCGCGCGCTCGGAAACCCACACTCCTCCGCCGCCGTACTCAAGATTCCACTCCACTTACCTTTCTTGACCCCTCCCATTCTCCTGGTCCACTTTCCCCCAGCAGCTTCAGGGGCTCGTAGGGTCCTTGGAATGCCTATCCCTTCTTTCCGACTGGTCGGCCTATCCCTTCTTTCCGACTGGTCGGCCTCCGGTGATGGTGGGGAGGCCGGTCCACGGCTGATCCGGCACCAGCACAGGAGGAATGCACCCATTCAAGCAGAATCAATCCACGGCAGGATCTTTCGCCAGATCCTGCCTCACGTGCATAATCTTCCTCCGTGCGCTGAAGGAGGTGCCGGATTCCGGCTCAGAAACCAAAGTCGTTTTTGATCAAAGGAGGCGTCCTACGGCTGATCAAGGTGGTCCCTCATCTGACTCACGCGGCCATGAGCCGACCACGGGCGATAGCGGCCACCGAACGTCCGACATCTTTTCCGAGCTGAAACGCCGGAAGGTCTATCGGGCCGGCGCTGCCTATCTCGCCGTCGCCTTCGCGCTGGTAGAAGGCGCTTCCCTGGTCTTCCCGACCTTCGGCCTGGGCGCAGGCGCCTTCAACGCAGTGGTCCTGGTAAGCGTCCTGGGATTCCCCGTGGCCCTTGGGTTGGCATGGACCTTCGACGTTTCAGGTAGTGGGATTCAGCGGACCGAGCCCGCACCAAGAGATTCGGCCCATGTGGCACCGGACCGGTGGGGCCGAGCCAAAGCGGCCCTGGTGGGGGCTGGTTTCGTGGCCATCGTGTGGTTGGGGGTGCGTCTGTGGCAACCTCTTGGCCATGGTGCAGCCACTGGGGTGCCAGTTGAAGAGCCCGTTCTCGCTGTGCTTCCGTTCGACGATTTCTCCCCCGCTGGAGATCAAGCCTATTTCACAGATGGGCTGCACGACGAACTCCTACACCAACTCGCCATCCTGAGGGGGGTCCGCCTAACGTCCCGAACGTCTGTGTCCCACTTCCGGGGCAGTCCTGCTACCGCAACGGCAATCGGCGACTCTCTCGGCGCCCGGTATGTCCTGGAGGGTAGCGTTCGCTTCGTTCCGGATAGCGTTCAGGTAACGGTCCAGCTCATCGACGCCCCGACCGACGATCACCTGTGGTCCGAGTCCTACACCCGGTCAATGTCTTTGGAGGGTCTGTTCGATCTGCAGAGGACCCTGGCAACCAGGGTGGCCGGGTCACTGGGAGGGACGCTGGCCGCAGGTACGGGCCAGACTCTGGGCAAGGCCCCGACTTCAAGTCTCGAAGCCTATCATGCTTATCTCAGGGCCCTGCACCATTGGGCCCAATTTGATATGGAGAGCCTTCGGGCGGCCGTGGACGATCTTGAGGCTGCCGTTTCGTTGGACCCCGAGTTCGGCCTGGCTCACGGAAAGCTCGCGATGCTTTACGCGGTTCTAAACAACTTCGGCGGGGGAGTCCAGGGCGAGTTGTTCCCTCTCATCCGGAAGCATGCCGAGCTTGGGATGCGCCATGCTCCCGACCACCCCGAAAGCCACATGGCTGCCCTGAGCATCCATTGGCCCATCGAGTGGGACTGGGAGGAATCCCGGAAAGACCTGGAAAATGCCCTGGCCCTGGACCCAGACTACGATGATGCACGGTGGGCTCTTGCGGAGTGGTATGGGGTGATCGCCGGCAATACCGATCGGGGCCTCGAGATCGTCCAGGAAGCCATCCGGCTCGATCCCTTCGGGATCCAACCGCTTTCCGTGCGGGCGTGGATCCTCTCCAACGGCCAGCGGTACGCCGAGGCTGCAGAACAGTACCGTCAACTCTACACCCTGGCTCCGAGCGATCCGCTGCACGTCCTCAACATGGTTTCCAACCTTGCGTTGGTTGGTCAGCAGGAGGGGGCGCTGGAGAGGATCAAGGAACTTCTACCCTCCTTTCCATCGCCTCGGCCCGTGACCCTGGCCGTTCACCTAGCCCGGGCCGGGGACACTGTGACGGCCAGACAGGTCCTCACGGAAGCTGCGGCCAGAAAGGAGGCGGGGGGGAGTGTCGCCGCGTCGGGTTTGGCAGCGGCTTACGCCGCTCTGGGAGAGACCGAGGAAGCTCTCGCGTGGCTGGAGCGCTGCTTCGACCAGGAGGGTGGCATTTATTACCTACGAAGCCACGACTGGCGCAACCTCTGGGGCCACCCCCGCTTCCAGGCCCTCTGGGACCGAGTGGGGCTACTGGGTGACCCTCCCGTCGTGCAGCCCCTGGAAGCCGCCGATCTGGAGGATCCACCGGGTGGACTCGTTATCGATAGGCCTCCCGGGGAAGACCCAGCCGATCCAGCAGCTCCGAAACGGGGATCCCCAAGGTAGGGACGGAAAAAGAGGTGGTTGAGAGAAAACGTCCATGAATCGTAGGTGTCGGCCAACCGGTTCAGGAGGCTGATGGTCTTGTCGACGTCTCCGAGGCTCGCGTACACCATTGCCGGGCTCCCGGGAGAGACGTTTGTGGCCCCTTCAACCACAGCGGCCTCTATCCTTCCTAGCCGTTTCCGAGCTGATGCTTCATCTCCGGCCACGGCGTAAACGGCGGCGGCCGAGAGGATGACCTGTGGTTCCTCCGGAGCTCGAGACCATCGCCCGTTAACCCAAAAGGCGACCGAAACTCTCGGTCATCCATGGCCGTCACATCGAAAGGAATAAACATGTGCGGTACCACGGGGCCCAGCCCATCCATTGCAGGTGTTACCGAGAGGGAATTCGCTCCGCCCGACGGTCCCCTCCACGAGACCCGCACGGAAGCGTTCAGCGACCGCTTCCTGAATGCCCTGAACGAGGCTGCTGCAATCACCATGATGTCCGTCGGGCAGAGGTGCAGCGGTCAGGCTTTCGGCATCAAACCCTCTGGAACGAAAGACGAATGCGACGAGTGGGGCACGCGAAGGCGTCTCGGAGCAAACCAAGAAATAGCAATGTCCTCTTTCGGAGTTTGTTCGTATCATTGAGGCCCGACCCCGGTAGACTTCGCCAGCCACATGCAACCCTGGCCACAGAGAGCTGTAGCGAAAGGGGAGTCCTGGTTCTTTGATGGGGAGGCGAATCGATTGAAAAACGAGAGGCACCTCGACGCAATCGTCATCGGCGCCGGAGTGATCGGTGCGGCAACCACGCAGGAGTTGGCTCGGAAGGGCTATCGGACCCTGTGTGTGGATAAGCTGCCTGCAGCGGGATACGGCTCTACCAGCAATTCTTGCGCCATCATCCGAACCCACTACTCCACCCTGGATGGCACCGCCCTTGCCTGGGAGAGCTACCACCATTGGAAGAACTGGGGCGAGTACCTGGGCTTCGAGGACGAGAGGGGCTTGGCTCGCTTCATCGAAACGGGCATGGTTGTCGTCCGCTCGGAAGCGACTACCTATCAACAACACCTCACCTTCCACGACGAGCTCGGCATAGAGTACGAGGAATGGGACGCGGACACGCTCCGATCCAAGGTTCCGTTCTATGACGTGACCGCCTACTATCCGCCTCGCCGGCCGAACGACGGGGAGTTCGGAATCCCTTCCGGAAAGGAGCATCCGGGAGCCGTCTTCCTCCCTCATGCCGGCTACATAAACGATCCGCAGCTTGCCACTCACAACCTCCAGCGCTCCGCGGAAGCCGCCGGGGCCTTTTTCGAGTTCAACGCCGAGGTCGTAGAGATCCGCCGCGAGGGTGGGCGGGTCAACGGCATAACCCTTAAAGACGGTCGGGCCGTCGACGCCGCCGTGGTCGTGAACGCGGCAGGGCCCCATTCGGCTGTGGTGAACCGGATGGCCGGGGTGGACTCGGAGATGAAGGTCGGCACCAGGCCGCTTCGGAAGGAAGTCCATTACCTCCCCTTCCCCCCTGGAGGCCAGGGACAACCCTATGGACGCCTGGCATCGGACGACGACGTCGGCGTGTACTCCAGGGAAGAGGCAGGGGGTTTGATGCTGGTGGGAAGCATCGATCCGGAATGCGACTCATTGGAATGGGTAGACGACCCCGACGACTTCAACAGGGAAGTCACCGAGGGCCAGTGGAAGGCACAGGTCTACCGCATGGGCCTGCGCGTTCCAGAGCTGAAGATCCCCAACCGGACCAAGGGCGTCGTGGACCTGTACGACGCCACCGACGACTGGATCCCGATCTACGACCGGTCGAGTCTAAACGGCTTCTACCTGGCCGTGGGAACGAGCGGAAACCAGTTCAAGACCGCGCCCATGGTGGGGCAGCTCATGGCGGTACTCATCGAAGCGTGCGAGTCGGGGCAGGACCATGACGCGGACCCCGTACACGTGCGAGCCCCTTACACTGGTCGATACCTCAACATCGGCTTCTATTCCCGGAATCGGGAGATCCACCGGGACAGCAGCTTTTCGGTTTTGGGGTAGCGGGAGTCCTCTTGCCCAACCTAAAGGAGCCTCTGCGCGCGGCCGCACCCCACTTGCGCAGGGGCTGCTGAACTCGCGATGAAGCCCGACCCCCGCTCCCGATGAAGCACCGAGGCGTACCCCACAATCCCGAAAACACCCCTTCCGCCTCGCCCTTTGCATGTGGCCGGGAGTATACTGTGATTCCCGAACGCCATCGCATCTCTCACCCCAGGACCCGGCACCGATGTACGCATTCGACTCCCCTGGCTCTTCGGGTCGCCTGCTTTCGCTCGATTTCTTCCGGGGCGCCACGATGGTGTTGCTCGTGGCCGAGTTCACGATGCTCTTCGAGCACCTCGTCGATCCACTGTTTGCCGGTACGTGGGTCGAGTCGGTGTTCCTGCAGTTCCATCACCATCCTTGGAATGGCCTGCGGTTCTGGGACCTCGTACAGCCCTACTTCATGTTCATCGTGGGTGTCGCGATCCCGTTTTCGGTGGCGAAGCGCAGGGAGCGAGGCCAGTCTGAACGGGACATTCGCGGACACGCGATCCGTCGCGCCCTGCTCCTGCTGCTGATCGGTTGGGCGCTGTACTGCATCGATCCCGGGCGCATCACATTCCGCTTCCAGAATGTTCTCGCCCAACTCTCTGTGACGTATACGGTGGCCTTTTCTCTCATGAATCGGTCATGGCGGACGCAGATTGCGTGGTCTGTCGGCTTTATTGCCGTCGCGGAGCTTCTTTACCGTGTCTTCTGGGTTGCCGGGTTCGACCAGCCTTTCACGCCCGATCAGAATTTCGGGGCGTGGTTCGATCTGCTCATCTCGGGGGAGTTTTCGGGCGGACATTGGGTGTCCTTCAATGCAATCCCGACCACGGCGCACACGATTTGGGGCGTGGTAGTCGGGCAACTTCTCCGGAGCGACCGATCGGAGCGCGACAAGCTCAAGCCCCTGCTCATCGCGGGCGTTTTGCTCCTGGTCGCTGGGTACGGCCTCGATCCCGTCACGCCGATCGTCAAGCGGATCTCGACGTCCAGCTTCGTCCTGGCGAGTGGGGGGTGGACCATTCTGACGCTAGCTATGTGCTACTGGATCATCGACGTTCGTGGATTCCGATTCTGGGTCACACCCTTCGCCATTGTCGGCATGAACCCGCTTTTTATCTACGTCTTCGCGCATGTCGGGGGTGCGGATCTCGTCGCGAACATCGTCCGGCCGTTCACGATGGGTCTGCTCGGATGGATCAACGAGCCCGCCTCCCTCGTGGTCACCAGCCTCGTCGTACTCGCCCTCCTCTGGGGTTTGTGCGGCTGGATGCACCGGCGACGGATCTATATCCGGATCTGACCCGATCGTTCGGGAGGGTGCCTGTTCGCCCGCGCGATCGTCCACT
>JBDHGR010000102.1:0-10472 GCA_039589815.1 Gemmatimonadota bacterium
ATTTCTTCTGCACCGTTCCCGGCGAATTCCGTGATTCCCAGCATCTGCAGGGCCACCTATGATCGCCGCCTTCTCCCCGGCGAGACCGAGGAGGATGTCTTGAGGCCCATCAGGGCCATTGCCGAGTCCGAGGGTCTCGAGATGAAAGCCGAAGTCGGCCTTGGTGAATACCAGACCTTCACGGGGAACACTCTCCGGCAGGAGAAGTTCTTCCCGGCCTGGCTCTTCGAGGAAGACGATGGGTTCGTGACGCGGGCGCTGGCCGGGTTGGCTGCGAGCGGTCTCGCTTCCGAACCCCGGGCCTATCGGTTCTGCACCAATGCAGCCTATTCGGCGGGTGTGGCTGGAGTGCCCACGGTGGGTTTCGGTCCAGGAAAGGAAACAGATGCCCATATGGTGGATGAGCGGTTGAAGCTGGAAGACCTGGAAGCCGCCGCCAGAGGGTACGCCGGGATCATCGTGGCTGTGTTGAGCGTGGAAGCCTGAGGGGGCGCCAATTCATCTGGCGCCCCCCTTGGCGCCCCCCCCTTGGCGCCCCCCCTGGGACCCACGGCCTGATCTGCCCTGACCGGGCCTCTACCGGTTCTGTCCTGGTTCCAACTCCAGGAGCTCCAGGGATCGAGCCGTCTCCACCAGCCGGACGAACTCGCTCCGGTAGCCCTCCTCATCGGCACCGAGGGCTCCCTTCGCCAAACGGGCCACGTCACCCAGCCCGAAGTCGGTGCAATAGTCTGAGTCCCTCAGGAGCATGCCCCAGGCCGCGACTGCGCTGGCGAAGCGGAAGTCCTCCGAGGCTGACCCGGTGTGGTCCAAAACCGGAAGGTCCAGGAGCCTGCTCTTGTCCTGATCGGGGTCCTTATAACGAAGCTTTACGAAGAGGAGTTCTTCGGACTCCGTCGTGTTCATCCGGTCCACGTTGGTCTGGTACCGGAGGGAGTCCAGGCCTCGGACCTCCACCGGACTCTCGACCCCAACCGGGATGACCTCGTACAAAGCCGTAACGGAATGTCCGGCCCCGAGCTCGCCGGCATCCTTGGTGTCGTCGTCGAAATCTTCTGCCGCCAGCAGCCGATTCTCGTAACCTATCAGCCGGTAGGCCGCTGCCCGCGTGGGGTTGAATTCCACCTGAAGCTTCACGTCCTTGGCGATGGTGAGGAGCGTGCCGCCCATCTCGTTCACCAGGACCTTCTTCGCTTCCAGGGCGCTGTCGATATAAGAGAAGTTACCGTTCCCGTGATCGGCGATCTGTTCCATCTTGGAGTCTTTCAGATTCCCGGTACCGAATCCCAGGACCGTCAGGAACGTCCCTGGTCCCTCTTGTCCTCGATGAGGCGGGTCATCTCTGAATCGCTGGAGACTCCTATGTTGAAGTCGCCATCCGTGGCGAGAATTACCCGGTTGTTCCCTCCCTGGATGTGATTCTCTGCGGCCACCTTGTAGGCCAGCTTGATTCCGGCCCCTCCGGCCGTCGATCCCCCTGCTTCCAGGGATTGGATGGCACCGAGGATAGTCTCCTTATCGGATCCCGGTGTGGAGGGGAGTACGAGGCCTGCGGCTCCTGCATAAACAACGATGGCCACCCGATCCTGGGGCCTGAGCTGATCCACCAACATGCTGAAGGCCGTTTTCAGGAGAGGCAACTTGTCCGGGCTGTTCATGGACCCGGAAACGTCCAGAAGGAAAACCAGGTTGCTGTTGGGCGCCTCCCTCATGTCTACCGGTCGCCCCTTCAGGGCGACGCGGACGAGGCGGTGGAGGGGTTGCCAGGGAGCCGGTGCCACCTCGGTGTGGATGGCCAACGGCACGTTATCGGTAGGGGCCCGATCCCCGTAGGGGAAATAATTGATGAGCTCCTCGATACGGACCGCATCGATGGGTGGCCGAACGCCTTGATGAATGAAACGCCGGACGTTGGCGTAGGAAGCCCGATCCACGTCGATGGAGAAGGTGGAGAGTGGGTTGGCGGCCGCCAGAAGAAAGACGTTCTCCTGAATGTGCGCGTACGACTCGGTGTGGAAGTTGGGGTTGAATCGGCCGGAGAGATCCTGTCGGTACATGAACCCGGCCGCTGCCCTCATCCTCGGCTCTCCCTCCGCCATGGCGCGAGAAGCCGTCACCACCAAGGCATCCAGAGCGATTGTCGATGCCGCCAGTGGCACGTCCAGGGTATTGGATCCGTCGGATAGCCTGACCCTCTTCTGGGTGGTCGTGTACCCGATATGTTGGATCACGACGGTGATTCTTCGACCAACCCAGCTGTCAGGAAAGTTGATGGTGTACTCGCCGCTCCCATCCGTGAGGGTACCGAGGTTCTCCCCCTGAACGGAGATCTGTGCTCCTTGGATGGGGCTTCCGGAGTCTACGTCGGTGACCTTCCCGGTGAGGGCGACTTCCCACGTGGGCCCCAAAGGCAGAGCGCCGGAGGGCACAAGGTCATTTGCAGCCTGTGGCCACCCGAGGGCCCCGAACAAAACCAATACCGCTATTCGATTGGCGAACATGGTTCAACCTCCTCTTCCCTGTGATGCGCGTCAGGAGTCACCCAGTTGCTGTAGGTGTTCTGACCCTAAGTGACGTCTGAGGGGAAGGGAGTTGCACACATCGGGGGTGGTGAGGTGGACCTATCCAGGCTCCGAGGGAGGAAGCCGTGAAGCGATCCAGACGGTTCGGTAGACCGCGGTTGCGACGGTGCCGGCGGCGATGAAGGTAATAACCCAGGCTAGAAGTGTACCGGGCCTTTGATCAAACCACTGGGCGAAGCTCGGGTCCAGGAGGCCCGCAAAACCCAGGAGGAGGAGCCGCTCGGCCCTCTGCATGATCCCCACCTTGCAGGTGACCCCCTGGCTCTCTCCCCTGGCCCGTGTGTAGCTGACCAGGAGGGATCCACCCAGAGCCAGTGCAACCATCAGAGACGCCAGGGGCCGCGTGTGGAAGTATACGGCCAACCCGGCAAACACTCCGACCTCCGCGAACCGGTCCAGACTGGAGTCCAGGAAAGCGCCTTTCGGCGATGCCACACCCATGGTCCGGGCGATCCGACCGTCGAAGACGTCCGCGGCTCCCCCGAGAAAGACGCTCCACCCTCCCAGTACCGGCCTGCCGAGAGCGAAGGCTGTTCCGGCGCCCGCGCCGAATGCTGCACCCAGGAGGTTGAAGAACGTCGGCGAAAGCTTGGCCTTCAGGGCCAATGCCACCAGAGGGTTGATGAACCAGAAAAACCAGGACCGAACGAACCCGCCCAGGACGAAAGTCCCCCGCTGCTTCGATTCCAGGGGGTCATGGGAGCCGGATCCTCCCCGAATGCCGAAGATGGCCATGCTGCCGAAACAGAATCCCAGGGCCACCAGCAGACCGATGAGGTCCGGCCTCATGCAGAGTCTCTTTCCTTTTCCGGCTCGGTGGGGGTCTCGGGTTCCTTGATGCTACGGAGTACGAAGAATAGCTTCGGCCAGAGGAAGATCAGGGGCCATCGCCGCTCCCGTTCATCAATCTCTACCTCGAAACCCGCTCTGCGCTCGATCTTCCGCTGGATATACTCGAGCCACCCATCGAAGGTGATCATGTATTTGAACCAACGGGTCGTGGCCCGGACCTTGGAGGTGATGAAATAGAGAGTGGTGAAAGCCCAAGCGCCCTTCCCGGGCCGGCGGGCCCAACGATAGGTGCCTTCTTCCTGGAAGGCCTCCCCACGCCTCTCAGCCGCATCAAGGGACTCCCGTGCGATTCCTACCAGGGTCTCCCTCTGGGCTTGGAATACCTCGAGGACCCGCTCAGGGGCCTCGGGCCGAATCTCTCCCCGGTACGAAACGCGGAGCATCTTCTCCGCGAAGGCGTCCAGAGTGAAAGGGCCGGGGAGGAACGGCCGGACCCACCGGACGATCCCCTCCCGGGCCACCCGGACCGCTGAGAGCAGGGTGTCTTCCTCCGCCGGACCCCGACTCCAGACCAGAGCCAACTTCTGGACTACTCTTCCTTTGAGGAAGTGATCCGGGGAATGGGGGTGAAGGGACCTTCGAAGGTGGCGAGGGTTCACAACGGCGCATTTGGCCGGTGGCTGGTCGGCTCGTCTCATGTCGAAAGAGATGATGTTCGGCGCCAGGATATGGGACAGAACAGAGAGGAGCCAAGCCGGCCTCTTGTGGTGTCCCTTCTCAACCAACCTCCGAAAAAACTGGGAGTAGGAGTCGGTCACCAGGAGGAAGTCGTAGGCGCTCCACTGGTTCGGGCTGCTGGCTTGGACGTGGGACCCGTAGAGGAGGATCGTCTCGACGGATTCCCCTCCCGCCTCCGCCAGGGCTTCAACGGTTTCCCGAAGCCTCTGATCGTCAGGTGCCGGAACCAGACCATGGGGCGGTGATTCCGGCAGGGTGCCAGATCCTTTTCCCGTCACAGTACCTCCGGTTCCCGACAAAGTTCGACCATATACCCGGTTTGGTTACCTGACAGCGTCTAGGGTGGGCGAGCCCGCGTCCCGTTACACGGTTTGGTCCACGGGGAAAGATAATACGGCCGTCCTCAGTTGTCCGGGTCCGGGACTCCATCAGTCCTGAGATCTGACTCGGCCCGTTGATCTTGGACCTGCGGTTGGGTATTGATATGGCTGTAAAGATTCTCAGCGGCCGCAGGATCATCCTGAAAAGGAAGAAGGTTGCGGTGAGCGAAGCCAGTCGTTCCCTCAAGAATGCGTCGAGAGAGGGGACGGAAACCGACAAGGCAAAACAGGGCCAGGTGTTTTCGGATGCCATGTCCTACGACTACTCGAACTTCTTCTCGGCTTCGGGTAGAGATCCCTTCGACCTTCTCGAGCCCTTTGGAGAGTGGTGGGCGGAGGTTAAGCCCAACGGATATTACCAGTTCGAGCTCCCCATTCACTCGGCGCCCTCCACAAGAGTGGACGTTGAAGACACAAAAACGGGAGAGATCCGGAAGGGGCTGATCAATTTTGCCTCTTACAACTACTTGGGTCTTTCTTATCGGCCCGAGGTGAAGGAAGCCATCAAGGTCGCCGTCGACAAGTATGGTGCCGGCTCGTCGGGATCCCCGATCCTGTCTGGCAACACGGCTCTCCTCCAGGACCTCGCCAGGAACGTCGCCGCCTTCAAAGGAAAGGAAGCGGCGATGATCTTTCCCACCGGCTATTCAGCCAACGTGGGCTTGATCGCCGGGCTTATGCGGTCCGGGGATCTGGTGGTGGCGGATCAGTACGCTCACGCCTCCGTCGTCGATGGCATGATTCTCTCGAAAGCCAAGAGCAGGTTCTTCCGGCACAACCGCCCCGATGAGTTGGACCGGAAGCTTCGTGGGTTCGAGGGGAAGAAACTGGTGGTTGTGGAGGGCGTCTACTCCATGGACGGTGACCTGGTGCCCCTCCCCGAGATCGTGGAGGTCTGTCGGGCCCACGGTGCCCGTGTCCTCATTGACGAAGCCCACTCGACGTTCCTGTTCGGGGAAAACGGGCGGGGTGTGGCCGAGCATTTTGGGATGGACGATGAGATCGATATCCACCTGGGTACTTTCTCGAAGAGTCTCGGAGGCCAGGGAGGCTTCGTCGCTGGCTCCCAGGGCCTCATCGACTACCTCCGAGGTTTCTCCCGGTCCCGGTTTTTCTCCTGTGCCCTGGCGCCACCGGTGGTAGCAGGCCTGATAAAAGCCCTCGAACTGGTTGAGAACGAACCAGAGCTCCGTACGCGTCTCTGGGCCAATGTCGAGTTCATGCAGAAACGGCTGAGGGGCGCGGGTGTGGACATCGGAGACTGCGAGTCTCAGGTCGTTCCAATCATGATCCGAAACGACGCCACCATCTTCGACATCGGGGAACAGTTATTCCGTGAGGGCATCTTCATCAATCCGGTGAAGTACCCTGCCGTGGGAAAGCACAAGTCGAGGTTCCGAATGTCCATCTCTGCGGCGCACACCGAGGAGGACCTGGAAGAGGGCGCCCAGATCATCGTACGGGTCCTCGAACGAAATGGCATCGTGTCCTGACCACCTTTTTTCTCTTGTGACACCATGGAACTGACCACGTACGAGTTCAAACATTGCATCGGCGCGATGTTCGAGATGAGCACCGCCGACGCCAGGAAGATCCTCCCGGCCCATTTGCATCCCTTGGAGGTTCAACACACGAGGAGTGTGCTTGCGGTCCTGGCGTTCCAGTTCACCGACAGTGAGGTGGGCGCTTACGACGAGGTGGTCCTTTCGGTGGTCACGCCACCGAGGGTGGAGCCGGGAAAGCCTCTCCCGCAGGCTGCTTTTTACCCGTTCATGCTCGCCACCAGCACAGGGGCAGCCCGGGCACACGCCATCGAGCGCTGGTCGCTACCGCATTACATGAAGGACCTGGAATTCTCGTTCGATGAAGCGGACGGGCAGATGAAGGTCGGGGTTTTCGATGGGGGTGCCCCGGTTCTGGAACTCACGGTGAGTGAGCATTCGTTCAAACCGGTGAATTACCCATATCACTGCTTCATGACAGATGGTGATGATCGGTTGAAGGTAAACATCTTCATGAATGCGGCTCACTCGCAGCATGAAGAGGAAACCGGCGAGTTGATACTCTACCAACACCCCATGACCGATCCTCTCACTCTGGAAGAGGTCTCGTCCTATCCCTTTCGGGAGGAGTGGTACGGTTCGGGCATCCAAACGTTCGAAGAGGTGGAGCAGATCTGATCGGCGAGAACTGGACTCGCAAACGCCTTGGCCCTTCTGCCGGGAGATACCAAAGTGTCCCATGATGGCAGGAGGGCCTTCGTAATCTTCAACCCCGCTTCGGATGAGGGCCGCGGGGAAAAGAGGATCCCACTCTACCTGGGTCTTTTACGGGAGCACTTCCCCCGGTTCGACCATGCCATCACGTCGAAGGGGGGTGAGGAAGCCAGCCTGGCCGAGGACGCCCTTCGTGGGGATTACGGTGTCATCGTCGCTGTTGGCGGAGATGGAACCTGGAGCACCGTAGCCGATCGGATTCTCACCTCGGATCGGGACGATGTCGTGTTCGGTGTTCTTCCAGGGGGAACCGGTAACGACTTCGGGAGGAACCTCGGGATCCCCGGCAATGACCTGCAGGGGGCAGTCCGGGTTCTAGCCGACGGCCAAGTGGTCAGGACCGACGCCGGCCGGATCATTGGTCCTACTCGTCACGAAGCGCGAGGGGATGCACTTCGGGGTGAGCGATTCTTCCTCAACGTCGCAGGGTTCGGATTCGACGTGGCTGTCGTGGACGCCGCGAAAGGAGCCCGCTTCCTTCGAGGAGAGCTGCTTTATAAGCTCACTGCCCTTCAGCAGCTCTTCCGCTTTCCCGGCTTCACGGTCACCCTGGAGGACGAAGACGGTTATTCCCGATCGGGTCAGGCCCTCATGCTGACCGTGACCAACGGTGAGTGTTTTGGTGGGGGATTTCCCATCGCGCCCGGCGCATCGGTCCAGGACGGGTACCTTCACGCATGCTTTATCAGTGACGCGAAGCCACTGCGTCGGTTGGTCCTTTTCGACAGGGCAGGGAAGGGGCGTCACGAGGAATGTGAGGAAGTGGACGCCCGATCCGCTTCACGCTTTGTGCTGAGGTTCCCCGAGGCTTTTCGGTTCGAGGTGGATGGGGATGTCTGTGTGACCGAGGAGCCTGAGATCGTTCTCGAGATTCAGAGGGGCGCACTGAAAGTCCTGGCACCCCGGGGCTGAAGCCTCCGAGCCCGTAGGCGGCGCGGCGCCGTACGATCTGCCCAGTGCGTCTGCACCTCCTCAGCAGTCCCGGCCTCCCTCCATCGGCAAAACCCCCGGCCAGCTTGAGCTCATCAAGGATTTTGCCATTTGCACTAGATATAAAACAAATGTTTCTTTTTCGGAGCCTTAGCCACCAACGACGGATTCGGCAAAAATCTCCATGGGTGCGGCGGCGGCGCTCAGGGGTCCAAATTCCCAAACGAGAGTGGATCCATCTACCTCATCATTATTGGAGTTCATGACCTGACCCGGCATGTTCAGCCGGATCTTGAGAGACGTGTTGAAGGCCAGGTTCAGACCGGGTAGGTGTCCTTCAAAGAACGCGTTCGCCCTCTCCCCGGCCTCCCCGCTCCCATCGTACAGCTTTTGCAGGAGATCCCTCAGGAAGAAACCGCTCTCCTGTGGGTATTGCATTCTGATGATCCCTATGCCCTGCTTGGTGGTGCGTTCTCTGGCTTGGTCCAGGAGCCGGTCCGTGTCGTCATTGATGTCGAAGAGACCGTCGTAGGAAGCGGCCCACAGGTGAGCCCGGGCGATTCCAACGATCTCACCCTTCTGGGTTGGAGTAAGGGAGGGGTACTTTTCGGCCAAGGCCTGGGAAAAGGAGCTCATGAACACCTCCACGAAAGCCTCGGCGGCGTTCTCCCAATAGAAGGTCTCCCGGTAGGTGAAACGGGCGCTCCCGTCGGTCAGCGTCCCCTTCTCAACCTCCACCCGGTTCCGAAAACGGATATCTCCGAGGGACAGGTATCCAACTCTGGTATCGGCCTCGTCCGGCAGGGCGCCAGCGATCTGCACGGCATCGGTGAGTTTGGACCAGGCGCCCAGGTCGAGCACTCGGGTGCCGCGTTCGAATATGTTGGTCGTGTCCCCCTTCGAGTCTATTTCGATGGACCGTTTCCAGCCGTCTTCGCCCGTGACGGACATCACCGCCCCGAACGACTCGGGTGACATCTCGAGGTCATCGTTCTCGGTGACCTCCATTGTCTCGCTCCGATATCCACCCCCGTCGTCATGGAGTGTGGTTTCGATGGTGTAGTCGACGCACGCGGGAAGAAGAAGGATCGAACCGGACAGCACCCACCACTTCATATGGCGCCTCGGAATGTCCAGAGACATTGTTTTGCCTTTCTCAATGAGTCCCATGTCTGGGACCGGCGCTCCCATGAGCCTCTAAAAGCCGGCCGGACGTTAGGTCTGGAAAAAATCTCTTAGCCTGGAAGTTGGAATGAGTTGGTCTGGGTCAAGCTGTATTCCTTCAATAACGAGAAGCAGTTCCTGGGCACTGAGCCCATCGGCCGCGGAATGCTCGGCTAACTGTTCTCTCAAACCTGGGAATCCTCGGGAGAGTGGGCTACGGAGGATACCGCCGACTTGAGAAGCGGTGAGAAGAGGTGTGTCAGGCGGGAGCTTTTGCAGCGTCTGCTGGATCCATTCAACTCGGATCGACTCCTGAGAGGTGAGGGGGCTCAAGTCCAGGGAGAAGGCCCTGGCCCACGGACTCTGGCTTGCCAGGATTCCCGTTCTTTCGATGCCGTCTATCCTTCCCTGCAGTTCATTTAACCCCGCCTCGAGTTCCTCTACTTGTCTGGCCAACCGGATCTCGCTCATTCCCGACTTCCTCAATTGCGTGACGAGGAAGCCCGTTGAGAAAAGCAGAGCCATGGATGCAGCGGCGAGGAATGGGATCAGCCAGGTACTCCGGCGGTGCCAGGGCGTTTTGCCTCCGCTTTGCTCGGGGGTCTCGCGGGCCCTCACATTTTCGCGCTTCCCGGGGCCAACCCAATGTCCACGCGTTTCCGCGGAAACGCCGCCTAACCCCCCTTCTTTCCCCTCCTTCACGACATCTTCCACTCGTGGCCACACTGAACCCAGCAAGTCCTCCGGCACTGTGGTCTCCAACTCCTCCAAAGTCGGGAGGGCGAGGTGTTCTTGGACCCGAACCAGCATGGCACAGTCGGCGCATGAGAGAACGTGGAGCCGAAGCTGATCGATTCCCTCTTCGGGGAGGGAACCCTCCACGAGGGCGTCGAGTTGATCTTCGAATACCTGGCAGTCGATGTCCTTCTTCACGTGCTTTTCTCCATCTCTCGAAGTACCGTGGCTACTCGCTTCCGAGCGAAATGCAGGGTGGCTCTCAGTGTCCCGAACTTGATTCCCAGAGACTTGGCCACGGCTCTCTGGTCCCCCTGTTCCAGGTCCACCCGGAGGAAAACCTGGCGTTGGGTTTCGCTCAGCTGCCCCGCCGCCGCCATCAACCCTTCGTGGAACTCCCGTCTCTCCAGATCCTCTTCGGGACCACCGGGGGAGGCGCCCCGCAGCCGGATGACCACGTCGTCACCTGGGGTCGATTCGTGCCGAACCCACCCGCGCCGGAGATGGTCGAGGCAGCCGTGTCGGTGGATCGCATGTAGCCAGGCGCTGAACGAACGGTCCGAATCCCAGCGAGCGATCTGTCCATGCACCTTGATCCACGTATCCTGGGTCAGGTCCCGGGCCCACTCCCAGTCACTGGTATATCGGAAAGCCATGGCCATCAGTGTCCGGCTGAGGGACTCGACTAGAACCCGGAAACTCCGGTCGTCGCCTCCCTGGAAGGCTATGGCGAGTGCTGTCAGATCCCGTTGGTCCAACTTGTGCTCCGGGTTTTCCGAGGTGACCCTTCCATCGACCGCTCTCTTCCTCTGAGGGTAGTACGTTGGTGTCCACGTGAATGTTAATGTTGGCCGGTGACGATCAGGAGGGCCCCC
>JBDHGR010000103.1:0-16321 GCA_039589815.1 Gemmatimonadota bacterium
GTGGTCCTGGCATCCTGCGCCCTCCTGCTCGCTTTCGTCCTCGGGCTCGCCATTGGGGTGGTACAGGCGACGCGACGGGGTTCCTTGGTGGATGGGCTCTTGAGCAGCGTCACCCTCTTTTTCTACTCCATGCCCTCCTTCTGGTTGGCTCTCATACTCATCTGGGTGTTCAGCGTGGAGTTGGGCCGGTTCCCGGGTGCGGGAGTGGCGAGTTCGGGGGCCGACCTCCTGGGACCGTGGGATCAGCTGAAAGACCGAATTCACCATCTATTCCTTCCGACCCTGGCCCTCACCCTGATTCTTACTGGGGGTGTGGCGCGTTACGCCCGGACCAGCATGTTGGAGGTTGTTCGGCAAGATTATATCCGCACCGCCCGGGCGAAAGGCCTCTCCGAGGCCAGCGTCATCCTCAAGCACGGCCTCAGGAACGGCCTTATCCCTTTGGTGACCCTGTTCGGCGTTTACTTTCCCTTCCTATTGAGTGGTGCGGTTCTGGTCGAATACGTCTTCGCCTGGCCGGGGATGGGCCAACTCATGGTGGACTCCATCCACCGGAGGGATCTCCCTGTGGTATCGGCCGTAACCGTCCTATTCGGCGTAATGGTGATCCTGGGGAATCTCATTGCTGATGTCCTTTATGGGATCGTGGATCCCAGGATTCGGGACCGTCATGGGTAGATGGTTGGGGCTTGTCGCGCCGGGCGTTCCCCAGCTCGTCAGGGGGAAGGTGCCGGAAGGAGCTGGTGCCCTTCTTCTATGGGCTGCCCTCCTATCTCTGAGCGCCACTCGGTTCGAGCGGATTCTGGGGGCGTTTTCGGGCGGGTTGGATGAGGGGGTCGCCCTCCTCACACTCATCGTGGTTCTAGGAGGCGTCTGGTGGTGGTCCTTTCGGGAACGGCGAGTTTTCGAGGGTGATGGGACCGGCGGCGGAATCTCGCGTTCTGCCGCGGGGGGGTGGGGTTGGAGGGCCTTCAGAGAGAATCGTCTGGCGATGTCTGCACTGGGGGTTATCGTCGTCCTCTATCTGGCGATGCTCCTGGCTCCTTTCCTGGCTCCCTTTGGACCGGAAACGAGGACAGCATATCAAGCTACAGGGGAGATGATAGGGATGCGGGAAGCGCCGTCGGCGCTCCACCTGATGGGCACAGACCGGTACTCCCAGGATGTTTTCTCCCGGATTCTCTACGGTTCCAGAATATCCTTGACCATCGGCCTCATCGCAGTGGGCATCAGCGTTACTCTGGGTGCGTTTCTGGGTGCCGTGGCCGGGTATTGGGGTGGCCGGATGGACATGGCCATCATGCGTTTGGTAGACATGATCATGGCTATACCCCGCCTCGTGATTCTCATCGCCATCGTGGCCATCTTCCGGCAGTACTCTGAACAACCGTCGATCTTCGTTGTGATCGTTGCTTTGGCATTCACCCAGTGGCCTTTCACCGCCCGGATAACCCGAGGAGAAATCCTGGCTCTGAAAGAGCGTGAGTTCTCAGAAGCCGCCAGGGCTCTGGGATTCTCCAGAATTCGGATCCTCTTCCTGCACCTCCTTCCCAACGCGGCGGGTCCGCTCATCGTTGTGGCTACGTTGGGGATCGGGAACGCCATCGTACTTGAAGCCGGATTGTCCTTCCTCGGGTTGGGCGTGGATGCCGCTACTCCCTCCTGGGGGGCCATGGTGGCTGATGGCAGGGAATCGCTGCTGCTCGGTGACTGGTGGATCGCCACCTTCCCAGGTCTGGCCATCGTTTTCACGGTATTGGCCTTCAACCTGGTGGGAGACGGGCTCCGGGACGCCCTGGATCCCCGGCATCGGGAAGGAACGGGCCCATGAGCCTCCTGGAGGTCCGGGACCTTCGGACCCATCTGTGGGCTCGCGGAGGGACGGCCCGGGCGCTGGATGGTGTGGACCTGGTTCTGGAAGAGGGGGAGACGGTTGGCCTGGTGGGGGAGTCGGGTTCGGGGAAGACCATGCTGGCCCTTTCGATTCTGGGACTCCTCCCGGAAGGCCGCGGCTCGGTCCTTCCCGAAAGCTCCGTGCGATTGCAGGGAAAAGAACTTGTCGGATCGAGTCGGAAGCAGCTCCGGGAGGTTCGGGGAGGGGAGATCGCCATGATCTTCCAAGAGCCCATGACCTCTCTGAATCCGGTCTACACTGTAGGCGATCAGGTCAGGGAGGCGGTGGAGCTCCATAGGCCGTTAAAGGGAACCTCCGCATGGCAGGAGACACTGCGACTACTGGAAGAGGTGGGGATTCCCGATGCCGCTGCCAGGGCCAAGGACTACCCACATCAGTTTTCCGGAGGTATGCGGCAGAGGGTGATGATCGCCATGGCCCTGGCGGGCGAACCGGGCCTCTTGATTGCCGACGAGCCCACCACGGCGTTGGACGTGACGATCGAGGCCCAGATTCTCCGATTGCTGAAGGACGTTCAAGCCCGACTCGGCATGGGGCTCCTCCTGATCTCCCACGACCTCGGTGTGGTTTCCCGGGTCTGTGAGCGGATTGTGGTCCTCTATGGGGGGCGGGTCGTGGAAACCGGCCAAACAGAGGAGGTCTTGGATGCCCCGAGGCATCCCTATACCCGGGGGCTCCTGGGGTCCCGACTGTCCCTGGGTGACCGGAGGAGTTCGTTACGGCCGATTGCCGGGGAGGTGCCGGAGGCAACCGATTGGCCGCAGGGTTGCCGATTCCACCCCCGGTGCCCGGACGTCTTTCCCCGCTGCCGGAATGATGAACCGTCGCTGCGGGCCCTTGACGGAGTCGGCGGGGCGGAGGGGGCGTCGGATGCCGGACGGGAGGTTCGGTGTTGGTTGTACGCCGAGGACGGGGGGGCTCCGTGACCGGGGGAGAGCAAGGCCCTCTGCTATCCGTCAGGGAGCTTGTTCATGACTTCGCGCCCAGGCGCGGGGGGAGGGGTGGCTCCAAGGGGAATATCCGGGCGGTACGGGGGATCACCTTCGATTTGTATGAAGGGGAATGCCTGGCCGTGGTGGGGGAATCCGGCTCGGGAAAGACGACTCTGGCCAGATGCATCCTTAGGCTGATCCAGCCCACCGGAGGTGAAGTGCTTTTCCGGGGAACAGATGTTCTGGATATGCCACCGGACGAGCTGTTGGCCTTCCGAAAGAAGGCGCAGATCGTATTCCAGGACCCTTTCGGTTCCCTGAACCCCAGGCTCCGGGCAGGGCCCATGCTGGAGGAGATCCTCCAAGTCCACGGACGTGCGGACTCTGTCGAAGACCGAAAAGAAAGGGTGGACAGCCTTCTGGAGCTCGTGGGCTTGCATCCCAGTCACCGGGAGAGGTACCCACACGAGTTCAGCGGTGGCCAGAGGCAGCGGTTGGGGATCGCCAGGGCCCTATCGGTGGAGCCGGAGCTTCTCGTTCTGGATGAGCCCGTTTCTGCTTTGGACCTCTCGGTTCAGGCCCAGATCCTTAACCTTCTGAAAGACCTCCAGGAACACCTGTCGCTGACCGTCTTGATGGTGGCCCACGACCTCGCTGTTGTCGGGCAGATGGCGGACCGGGTTGCCGTGATGTACAGGGGGAAGATCGTCGAGCTTTCCTCGGTGCAGAAGCTGTTCGACGCGCCTTCCCATCCTTACACGCTGGGGCTTTTGGAAACAGTTGGTTGGAAGTAAACAAAGGGTGGGGAAAGGGGTTGACATGCCCCTGAGCCCTCTCCATCTTGCCAAGCCTTAATGGGACTGTAACCATCCACCCGATCAGGCTAGGGTGGATCAGTTTTTTTGGCCTGACGACCGCTACGGTAGGAGGTCCTTTTGGTGGGCTTAATGCAACTATACGGTGCTCTGCTGCAGATTCCTGGAATGGAAGCGGCGGAGATGACGTGGCAGGAAGCTATCCCGTTCTACTGGGAAGCCACGGGATTTATGGTGTGGCCGCTGGCCGGCTGCCTAGTCCTAGGCATCCTGGTGATTCTCTGGAAGTTCTTCAGCCTCATGGGGAGGACCGGGGCTACCCGGAAGACTCTTCGCGATGTGGACGAACTCCTGGCCGCTCAGCGTATCGACGAGGCCCTTGAAATCACACGTGAGTCCAGCAACCCCGGCGCCAACATTCTCTATGCTGGCCTCGAGCGGCATGATGAAGGTACGGAGCGGGTCATGAAGGCCATTGAGAACCAAGGCCTCATCGAGTTGAGCAAGCTCGAAAAGGGTTTGGTTATTCTGGCCACGCTCACGAATATCGGGCCCCTCCTTGGGTTCCTGGGCACGGTAATCGGAATGATCCTCGCCTTCCAGTCCATCGAGGCGGCTGGTGAGGTTGAGGCCACCCTGGTAGCCGGCGGCATCAAGGTCGCTCTCCTGACCACCGCTGCGGGCCTCGCCATCGCCATCCCCATGAGCATCTTCCACAACTATTTCGTTGCACGGATCGATGGCCTGGTCATCGACATGGAAGAGTCTGCTCAGAAGATGATCGACGCCGTCCACTCCATCGAGCGGGGCAGGCAGGCTGCGGCGTCCTAGTCGCGGCACAGACGTAGTCGGAGAGGCCACCCCGTGGGGCGGGGTGGCCTCTCTTCTTTTTTCCACGGTACGAGTCAGTATCTTTTCTTATGAGACTTAGTCTAATCCTCCTCCTGTTTCTGCCGACGAGTCCGGCGGATTGCGCCCCTCAGGATGTGCCCGTCCAAGCATCTTCCCCGGAATCGGTGATCCAGGAAGGACTCTCGCACGAACAACAGGCGGTACTCGATTCGGTTCGGGCGGACATGCTCCTGGGACGGAACTGGCAGGCCGTCAAACGTTTTCGGACAACCTTCCCCGATGGGCCCGGAGCGTCGGATGAGTTGACCCTCCTTCTGGCCAAGGCCGAGGCGGGATGGAGCAATTGGCCAGAGGTTCGGGCCCTTCTCGAGGGGGTCCTTGACGGCGAGGCGGGTGATGGTTTGGAGGCTTGGTACCTCCTGGGGAGGGCGCTGGAGCAGGAGGAGCGTTGGGAAGAGGCGGAAGCTGCCTTTGGGCGGGCGCTTTCCTCCGACAGGGATGCCGGTCTGGAAGCCCAGCTGGCTCCCAAACTGGAGGCCAGGGCGAGGAGGGCACGGATCAGAGGACGGTTGGGCAGGTACGCCGAGGCTCTGGTGGATGTTGAGGAACTGGGCCGTGAGGATTCGGCAACGGCGGGTTGGGTGGCCCTCGAGCTATCCGAGCGGGCTGCTGCTGAGGGGTTGAGGGAGGAAACGCGACAGGCCCTGTCCATGGTTGCTCGGGAGGGAGTGAGGCGGATGGGATGGGACCTCCTGCCCGAAGCTCTCCTTGAATCGGGGGATTCCGTCGGAGCCGAGGCGGCCTTCTGGAGCGCTCTCCCATCCCTCACTTCCCCATCGGACCAGGCGACCGCTTGGGACCGGGTCGGTGCGTTGCGCCTGGCCAGGGGGGATTCCATGGGCGCCAGGGGAGCCTTTCACCAGGTTCTCGCCCTCCCCCGGGCAGGGGGAGCCAGTGTCCGGGCCGCGGAAGCCCTTCTGTCCCTGGGCTTCGACTCCGTGGGGGTTGCGCGGGCCGGGGCGAGAGCCCTCGCGGCGGCCGGGCGACACAGGGAGGGCCTGGAGGTCTATGGGATTTATGAGGAGCTTTTAGACGGGCCCCTTCCATCCTCGGTTCGACTGGCCATGGCCAGAAGCCACCTGAATCTCGGGCAGGGTGGCCGCGCCCTCCCCATGGTCATGGAGTTTGCGGAGACGGAGGACCCCGCCGTTGCGGCTGTAGCCCTGAGTCTACGGGTGCTGGCTTTGCGGCAGCTGGGAAGAGGCGGGGAAGCCCGGGGCGTCGAAGACGAGTTGGTCCGGCGGTTCCCAACCCGCCCTGAAGCCGTGGAGATCGCCTATGCTCGGGCCGATGCCCTCCGGAACCGGGGTGACCTTTCAGGGGCAATCGCAGGGTACCAGGCGACAGTGGCCATGGAGTCCTCCCACAACCTCGCCGGACAGGCCCGGATGTGGATGGGGCATATCCTCCTCCGCCTGGGTCGGGAGGAAGAGGCATTGGAGGTTTATGGAGCCTACCTGAACGAGTTCCCCGAGGGACGGCGGGCCGACGAGGCAGCATACTGGCGCGGCCGGACCCTCTTGGCCGAGGGCCTGGAAGTTGAGGGGCGGGAGCTCTTGAAAAGGCTACCGACGACACACCCTCTATCGTACTACTCGGTTCGGGCGGGAGAACTCCTGGGGGAGCCTTACAATCCCCCCATCCCTGCAGTTCCCGATCCGCTTCCTTTCCCAGGCGTGCTTCGGGAGGGGTGGGAAAGGTTCGATCGTCTTCTGGCCGTGGGGCTGGATCGCGGTGCGGTTTGGGAGGCCAATTCCCTTGCCGCACTGCTGCGCCGGGATACGGATTCCGAGAGGCGTCAGGGCGGCCTCCTGCGCTTAGCCCACGAACTGAACAATCGAGGTTTCACTCGAGAAGGCATCAACCTCGGGTGGGAGGTTCGAAGGGATGGACGGCCCTTGGATCGTCACCTCCTGGCGGCCATCTACCCCTTCCCTTACCAAGCCATTGTCCTGGCCGAGGCTCTGGAGAGGGGGATCGATCCTTTTCTCATGGCGGGGCTCATCCGGCAGGAGTCCGCTTTCTGGGTGGAGGCCCGCTCCCGGGCAGATGCACGGGGCCTCATGCAGGTTCTTCCCTCCACCGGACGGGAGTTGGCACGAGGGGCTGGGCCGGCGGGCTTTAACCCCGACGACCACCTCTACGAAGCCGAGATCAACATACACTTAGGCATGGCCTTCTTTGCCGACATGCGTAGGAGGTTTGGGGAGGACCTGCCCATCATCCTCTCCGCCTACAATGCCGGACCGACCCGGGCCCTCCGGTGGAGACAATACCCGGAGGCTCGGGATATGCACCTCTTTGTTGAGCGGATTCCCTTTACCGAGACCCGTGGATATGTGAAAAATGTCCTGGCGAACAGGGCCATTTATACCTGGCTCTACGGTTCTTGACGGGTCCTTTGCCAGACCGTCATCTTCCAGCCTGTTCTGAACGGACCCCTCCCCGGAATCCAACAACGAGCGGTTCATGGTCGAAGCCCCCCCCAAGGAGGCTCCACGCCTCTTTCTCATCGATGCTTACGCTCTCATTTATCGGGCGTTCTTTGCCTTCATAAACCGACCCCTCACCAATTCCCGCGGCGAGAACACGTCGGCCCCGTTTGGCTTCGCCAATTTCATCCTCTCGATCCGTGAGAATCATCGCCCAGACTATGTGGCCATCGTTTTCGACAAGGGCATGAGCAAGCGGGAGGAGATGTACCCTGACTACAAGGCCACGCGTGAGAAGATGCCCGACGAGCTTGCTGCCAGCTTGCCCCGAATACGGGAGATGGTGGAGGGTTTCCACGACTCGGTGGTGGAAGTGGAGGGCTACGAAGCCGACGATGTCATCGGTACCCTGGCTCTGAAGGCTAGAGAGGCGGGATTGGAATCGGTCATCGTTTCTGGGGACAAGGACCTCTACCAGCTGGTGGGACCAGGGGTGCATCTGCTGAACCCGGGTCGGGGCGGACCCACCGGCGTGCAGCCGGAATGGGTGGATGAAACAAACGCGGACGAAAAATTCGGGATTCCGCCGGAGGCCATTCCGGATTATCTGGCCCTCATCGGCGACACTTCGGACAACGTGCCAGGGGCCGCGGGGATCGGGCCCAAGACCGCGGTGAAGCTATTGGAGCAGTATGGGGACCTGGAGACGATCCTGACCCACGCTCCGGAGATCACGGGGAAACGAGCCAGGGAGTCCCTGACAGAAAACGCCGATCTGGTGCGCCTCTCGAAGCGGCTGGTCACGATCCAGACCGACGTTCCCATCGACCTGGATCTGGAGGGTCTGCGGGTCCAGGAGCCTGACCGGGAACGGCTCAGGAAGCTCTTCGTGGAGCTGGGTTTCCGTCGTCTGGCGGAGCGTTTCACCGGGCCCGGCCAGGAAATGGCCGGGGAGGGCAGCAGCGAGGGGGTGACCCCGCCCCCTCCCGAGATTGCGGTCACCTACACTCTGGTGGAGAAGGTCCACGAGGTAGCCGAGCTGGTGGAACGGATCCGGGAGGTTGGGGAGGTCTCCGTGGATACCGAGACCACCAGCCAGGAGGCCACACGCGCCGATCTGGTGGGGATCTCACTCTCCCTCGAGGCTGGGGAAGCTTTCTATATCCCGCTGGGCCACCGTCGCCCGGGTGAGCTTCCGTTGGACGACGGAGGGCATGGGGCTCCGGCCAATCTCCCATCCCTCACATCACCCGCGATGCAGCCTTTCCGGGAAACACTGGAGGACCCGGCCATAAGGAAGACGGGCCAGAACCTCAAGTACGACCTCATCGTTCTGGAGAGGGCCGGGGTAAAAGTCCAAGGCGTGTCCTTCGACACGATGGTAGCCTCCTACGTCCTGGATCCGAACCGCCGTCAGCACAGCCTGGATGCCCTCACCGTAACCCTACTGGGCCACCGGATGATCCCATACTCGGAGGTGGCCGGGAAGGGGAAGAGTGAGATTCCTTTCGCCGAAGTGTCCCTCGACCGGGCCAGGGAATATGCCTGCGAGGATGCGGATTTCACCCTGCGTCTGAAGGAACACTTCGAGCCGCAGCTGGCGGAGCAGAAGTTGGACCGGTTGTTTCAGGAACTGGAGATGCGCCTGGTGCCTGTTCTTGCCAGGATGGAAGCCAACGGGATCCAAATCGACGTGCCCTTCTTCCAGGCGATGAACGAGAAACTTCAGGTGGATCTCGGCTCCCTCAGGAAAGAGATCGTGGAGATGGCTGGTGAGGAGTTCAACCTGAACTCCACGCAACAACTCCGGGAAATCCTCTTCGAAAAGTTGGGCCTACCCGTCCTGAAGAAGACAAAAACGGGACCGTCCACGGACGCTTCGGTCCTGGAGGAGCTGGCCGCCATGGGCCATGCCCTCCCCATCGAGCTTCTGGAATACAGGCAGCTGGAGAAACTCCGAAACACCTATGTGGATGCCCTGCCGAGGATGGTGAATCCGGAAACCGGCCGCATCCATACCAGCTTCAACCAGACCGTAGCCGCAACAGGACGGCTCTCGTCCAGCGACCCGAATCTCCAGAACATCCCCATCCGGACCGAGCTGGGCCGGGAGATCCGGAAGGGGTTTGTGGCGAGGGAGGGGCACCTCTTTTTCGGGGCCGATTACTCCCAGGTCGAACTCCGGATTCTGGCCCACTTCTCTGGCGATGAGGCGTTTGTCCGAGCTTTTCATGAGGGGATCGACGTCCACAAGCAGACGGCATCGGTGATCTTCGACATGCCCCTGGAAAAGGTGACTTCGGAGATGCGAGCCCGGGCGAAAACCATCAACTTCGCCACTCTCTACGGTCAGGGCGACTTCTCCTTGGCCCGCCAGTTGGAGGTCTCCAGGGAGGAGGCCAGGGAGTTCATCGACGAATACTTTCGGCGGTTTTCGGGGGTGCGAGCCTTCCTGGACCAGCAGATCAACCTGGCCCGGGAGCAGGGATACGTGGAGACCCTCAGCGGGCGAAGGCGCTACATCCCCGAGATCCAGGCAAAGAACTGGAACGTTCGGCAGTTTGGTGAGCGGATCGCACAGAACACACCAATTCAGGGGACGGCCGCAGACCTGATCAAAGTGGCCATGGTCAGGATCCAGAAACTCATCGAGAACCGCTTCCCGTCTTCCAGACTCCTCCTCCAAGTCCACGACGAACTTCTCCTGGAGGTGCCGGAAGGGGAGTTGGATAAGGTGGGCTCCATGGTGCAGGAGGAAATGGTGGGCGCTATGGATCTGGACGTACCCCTGGCGGTGGATACCGGCGTCGGAGACAGTTGGTACGCCTGTAAGTCCTAGTGATCGATCCGGGCGATGCGGTTCACCCCATTACCATACCTGGCCCCGAGCCTGGCCCAACCCGCCATGGGAGGGCCCGGATCCCTCACCGATACTGTGTCTACCAACCATTCACTCCCCGTTCCGGGGGGTGGGACTCATGGACTGTGGCCACGGAGGAGACGGATGAGCCGATCGGTGAACAAGATCATTCTGGTAGGGAATGTTGGGCAGGATCCGGACATTCAAGTGACGGGAAACGGGACCAAGGTGGCCCACTTCTCCCTGGCCACCAACAGGAGAACCGGGGGGGATGGAGCTGATCCTCAGGAAAAGGCGGACTGGCACCGCCTCACCCTTTGGAACCGTCTGGCCCAATTCGCCGAGGACTACGTGAACAAGGGAGACCGGGTTTACGCTGAGGGCCGGCTGGAGTACGATTCGTATGAGCGAGACGGGGTGACCATTCCTACCGCCGACGTGAACGTTCGGGAGCTGGTGTTGCTGAGCCCGAGGCCCACGGTGGAGGCCGCGGACTAGGGGATTCTCAAAAGGGTGGTGGTTTTGTCGGAGGAGCTTACAGGAAGGGCCAGAAATCACGGTTGACCCAGAAAACCACCGCCCACCCGCCCCCCTCTCCTAGGGCAAGGAAGGGCGGGAGTAGATCCATGGAGGCTTCGGACCGAGCTAGCCAGTACCTGTCTCCGACTTGGGAGCGGAAGTCGTAGCCGGGGAGGGTTTGACGACCGCCCAGGAAGTAGTGGGCCTGAACAGGCGGCTCCCCGACGAGGGCTCCGCCTTGGAAGTCGGCTTCCAGGGTCGTCCCGCGGGTGAGCCAGCGTTTCTCGTAGGAGAAACCCGCGGCGAGGGAGCCGAAGGTTTTGCCAGTACTTCCGGAGTAGGGGAGGTCGGGCGTGGCGGTTCCAAAGCCGTCGTCGAAGCGTGCCAAGAGTCCGTCCAGGGTGAGGCGGAGGCCGGGCGAGGGGCCGGGAAAAGACCAGGCGGCCTCCAGGGAGGTCCAGGTTCCCCGAGCCAGTGGGATCACTGGACGATAATCGGTGTCATCCAGACTGGACGACACGACATTTCTGCCTCGCCGTTGGCGCTCCCACCGGGCCGTCATCCTCAATCTGCTCTCCGGCCCAGGTGAAAAGGTGTGAGTGGCCGAAAGCCCGGAGGTGAAAAAGAGATCCGTGTAGTCTTCGTTCATTGAGAGGGAGGACAGGGTGTTGAGGACCCCACTGATGGCTGGCACGGGGCCCAGATCCCTGGGCCGGTTCTGGAAGAGGTGCAATTGGGTCGCGGGTCTCCGCTCCCCACCTGACGTCCGGAGTTCAACGGTGGGGCGCTCTCTACCGAGAGAATATCCACCGTACAGAGAGAGGCCCAGATAGGGTGCTGGGGTGTGTGAAATCCCTGTACCCAGGAAGAAACCCTCGGCCCGGTTGTGCCGGAGAACCGAGGATAGGAAGGGCG
The DNA here is from genome assembly GCA_039589815.1 of Gemmatimonadota bacterium. Taxonomy (GTDB): domain Bacteria; phylum Gemmatimonadota; class Gemmatimonadetes; order Longimicrobiales; family Gaopeijiaceae; genus JABDNZ01. The sequence continues at coordinate 11,301 of JBDHGR010000103.1, forward strand.
ACGGGAGGAAGAGGCGGGAGCGACTGAGGCCGCTAAGGTACTGCTCCGTAGCAATGGAGAGAGCAAGGGATCGGATCTCGTCCATCTCCGGTGGAGGCAAGAACCCCTCCAGACCTTCCTCTTCGAGTTGGGCATATAGGTCTTCTGGGAGGATGGGGTTGATCTCGTAGTCCCTCACCTCGAATGACCCTCGGATCACGCTCCCGGCGGGAATGTCGAGATAAGGTACCTCCCGGCGGATCTCGAGGGCTTGTCGGAATGGGAGCCAATGACGGCCCATCCATAGCCCGTTCTCAAGGGATATGCTGATGTGGTGCAGGTAGGAGTCGACGTAAGAGGCCGGTGTGAAAGTGAAACTCATCCGGACGATGGCCTTCGTGTCTCGATCCAGGAAGACGTTCCCCACAAAGCCGGGCGCCTCGAAATCCTTGGGACGCACCTGGACTTCATAGACACGAACCGTGTCCGAAGTGGCAGGGAGATTCAGCGTGACGGAGTCGGCAAGGAGAAAGTCGTATACCGCTTCCGAGCCTGGGGCGGCGGGATGAACCACAGCTTCCACCTCGTCTCCGTCACCGATCCGGATCCGGTCCCCGAATTCGTCCTGTACCACGACCAGGTGGTCGAGGTGGTACTGGATGTTGGTGGGGAGGCTCTCCTCATCCCGTAGCCCCACGATGCGCTGCTTGAATTGGTCGGGTGCACTCCAATAAACCTCCAGTGCGATCTGGTCGGTCTTCACCAGGACCCGTTCCCCGGTGTCACCACGATCCAGGTAGAAATAGACATATCCACGGGCTTGTGATGAATAAGACCGGAGGGTGGAGTCCTGGGTGATGCTCTGCCGAACACCCCTCGCTTCCTGGATCATCTCCAGAACTCTGGCGCTATTCCAGTCGGAGCTTTGGCCAGAGAGGGGCGTTAGGAGGCCGAAGAGGCTCGATAGCACCGAGACCAGGCCCAGGGAAGCGGCAGGGGATGGAATGAGGAAGGCCCCGCCTCCAAAGAAGACGGGGCCATTCCCTCGGCCTTGGCGAGCGTCCACCGGCCGGACTAGTTTGCGTTCCAGAACCCGGATAAAGAGTCGCCGTGTGGGCTTTCACGCAGCTTCTCGAATGCCCGATTCCGGATTTGCCTGATCCTCTCACGGGTAACGCCAAGCAGGGACCCGATCTCCTCGAGGGTCCGCTCCTCGCCGTCGTCGAGCCCGTAGTAGAGGTAGAGGATCTTTCGCTCCCGCTCCGGGAGGTACTGTTCGAACATGTGCTCCAGGTAGTCTCGGCGGGCGATGGCCTCCACGTCTTCTTCAATGTCGCTGGCTTCGGCTCCGGAGAACCTCTCGCCGAACGAGGCGCTATCCCTGTCGCTCCGGTCGATGGGAGCATCCAGACTCAGCTCGCTGGCCGCGACTCGTCGCAGGGCCCGGATGGTTTCAACCGGCTCACTCATGTCCTGGGCCAACTCCTGGTCCGTCGGAGTCCGACCGAGTTGCTGAGTGAGAGCCGTGTTTGTGCGGGCGAGCTTCGCGAGATTGGAGTTCTGGTTCAGAGGGATGCGAACCGAGCGGGTCTGCTCTGCAAGGGCCTGAAGCACTGTCTGGCGGATCCACCAGACCGCGTAGGAGATGAACTTCACGCCCTTGTCCGGATCGAACTTTTTCACGGCCTTCAACAGGCCTTCATTCCCTATGCAGACGAGCTCCGCCAGGCCAAGCCCGCGGCCTTGGTATTTCTTCACATAGGAGATGACAAACCTGAGGTTGGCTGTGACCAGGCGCTCGGCGGCCTCCTTGTCGCCTGCTCTGGCGCGGCGGGCCAAGGCCCGCTCCTCTTCCGGATCTTGAATGAGTGGGTACTTCTCAACGTCCTGCAGATACTGGTCGAACGAGTCCAGTCCCCGGGAAGTAGAAAACATCCGCGTCTCAGTACCTCGTGCTAGGGGGTTTGTAGAGGCTGATCTTTTAACCGACGCACATATCTGAACCGCCAAACTCACTGATTGGGGTTGACCCCATGAAGCCCCAGCTGTGGGTGGCGGAAAAGTCCGTGAAAATTAAAAACGTCGGTCCCGTAAGTCAAAGGTTTTTTCACCACTTATGGGATTCTGGGGCATTTAGACCCATCTGCAAAAAGAGTGCCGATGGGGCACCCTCCGACGTCCGATACCGAACGGTTTTTGCCAACGGTCCGGCTACCACCTCCGTTTGGACACCGGCGATCGGGACCATTCGGGCTCCCCTACCCCGGCGGTAGAGAAAGAGGAGGTCCCGGTTTCTCTGGAGAATCCACCCACTCTTGAATACCCCGGTCCCCACGACTCCCCACGTCACAGCTCGAGCCCCCAAGGGTGTGCCGGGAGCGGCTTGGGCGGCCTCCTGGAGGGTCCACCTGGGAAGTTCTCCCTCCGTTTTCCATCGGCTCGGTGACACAATGCCCCATAGGCGATCCGCCAAAAGGGCCAACCCGAACCGAACCACCCCGTGGAGGTTTCCACCGAAAAGGAGCCCCACAAGGAGGAGAAGGACAGCGACGAGGGCGCCCGGTTCCGGTCGGAAGATGGCAAGACCCACCAGCGCCACGACGACCAGATCGCCAGCCAGGTTCAATAGAAAGAGGGACCGGCCGGGGTGGGGCGCGATTCGAAGGACGAGGTTCTTCCCCCAGAAGAGGACATGGGTGAAGGCTGCCACCACCCCGGCCATGGCGGCACCGAGGAACACAAAGACCGTCGCTTCGCCCCGGAGAAGGAAAAGCCCAAGGAGGACCGCACCCAGGGGCCGGAGGACGAGTTGGAGGTTGTGCCAAAGCAATGCGGAGAAGGGCCGGAGTTCCGCCATCAATTCAGCGAGGTAGAGGCCAGCCAGGCCCAGGAGGACCGATAGGCTGACGAGAGGGGGCAGCTCCGCTCCGCCCGCAGCTCCAGTGGACACCCCTACCACCACGGCCAGGAGCGTGAGGTAGAGGTCTACACCTGCGGCCACGGAAAGAGGAAGGAGGAGGAGGAGTTGGGGTGGGATTTCCATCACCAGGGCGTGGTCACGAAGGCAGGCCGAACTCCACTTCTCAGGCTCCGAAGGAGCTGGCGATCTGTGAGGCCCGGTAAGATCCCCACCAACTCCCTGAGATTGACTCGAAGGATGAGGTCTTTGAGTTGGGCCTTTCTCCCAAGAGGAAAAGCGAGGTCGATTCTAAAGGTGTTGGTGGTGCCCGGAGGGAGGCCAAGGCGGAGGCCTGCGCCGACGGCTCCCACCCAACCCGACTCCACCCCGAAAGGCACTTCCCCGGATTGCATATGCCCCACATCCAGGAAGAGGGCCAGCCCCACGTCGAAAAGGCCGGGAGAGGGTGACGGAAGGAAGATCCTGTCCTCCACGGTCATGAGGATCCGTCGAGCTCCGGGGTAGGCCTCGTCCCGGTATCCCCGAAGGGCCTCCCTTCCTCCCAGGGTCAGCTGGTATGGAGTTTCCACCGACCACCCTCCAGTGGCGGAGATCCGGAATAGAATGGTCTGCCTCTGGTCGCCGTTTGGTTGCCAGTACAGAAGGACATCGGCTTCGGCGAAAATGTCCCTCCACTCGGCCTTTTTCCCTCCGCCCGCACTGACACGCCTTGCTTCGGCAGTTGCCTGGGCGTTCATGACCCAACCGTCCCAAACCCCTCCGGTGAAGAACGAGGCTTGGGTGTGGAGGTCATCGGTGGAGATCCCCCCCCCTTCCTGCAACGCCTTCCAAGCCTTGCCCAACCCTAAAAAGACCTCAGTTCCTATGGCGACATCCTGAATCCCTCGGATCGCATCAAGGCCTCGTCGTTGGACAAAGCGGAGGTTTCTCTTTCCCAGGAAGAAGTTCAGACGATTGGCCCGTCGGCTCTTGGCCTGACCCTCGACCTCCATCAGGCCGGCGGAATCCACCGGGAGGGTGTTGGAGAAATCCTTGTCCACCACGTACTCCGAGCTGGCGGGGAAATCCCGAAACTCGATGGATTCACGTGATATCCCGACGCCGATGACGGTCAGGTCTCCAGGCCGGCCCAACCGGCCGCCCACTGCCACGTCCCAACGCTGGTCCAGGAAGGGGAGAAGCAGGTGGGAATACTCCGGATGCCCGTTGGTCGAGTATGAGAACACCGTCTCCCGCCAGAGGAAACTCTGTCGGGCGCCCACCCGTCCGACCTCTCCCAAGAAAGGGTAGGTAAGGGCTTCTTCGAAGAAATTCCCGTTCCGGGTATTCCCCAAGCTCACCCGGCCGTCCCACCGGGTCTGGAAAAGGCGGGGGGTTTCCAGCTCGAGACCGAGGTCTTGGACCTCTTTGTCCTTTTTCAGGAAAGCCCGAAGGAGAATCCCCCGGCCCAGGAAGTTCTCTTCGGTCAGGTCCAGGCCTTCGATCTTGATTCCGGCGTCCACCCGGACACCCAGGTCGACCTTGGTGGTCCATTCGTCCCTTGTGTAGACGTTGACGTGTTGATCACCATCCGGTTGGGGAATGGCGAAGACGTCGGCATCCCCGATGAATCGGTAGCCCCGAAGAAGTCTCTCGGTCTCTTCCAGCAAGAGGGGATCGACGCACTCCCCTACCCGGAAAAGGATCTCGTCCAGAATGAACTCTTCCCGCGTTCGTACATGGAGTTTGTTCGCCAGGCGGTAAGCCCAGCGGAAGGCTGCATCGGGATCGAGCTCGGAGAGATCGAAAATGGAGTTGTTATCGACGAAGATGAAGGAGACCCGTCCGTCCGGGCACTCCTGTCCCCCACCAATGGCTGGGACGAGGAAGAGACCCAAAAGGGGAAGACAGAGTGGTGCCCATCGGAGAGGAAAACGCATGCTGAATTGAGAGTGGCCTGTGGGCGATCAGCCGGGTGTCGAGAAGAGGTCTTCCTGGTCCCCTTCGTCTTTGGCTCCAGTTCCTCTCAGGAGAAGGCCTTTGATCCGTCTTTCCCACATGTCCAGATCGACCCGGACCTCGTTTTCCAGCATCCGCCTGAGGACCGGATTCACCTCATGGAGGTCCTCGAGGAACTCGCTCA